>CAVEHG010000001.1:0-42751 GCA_963615405.1 bacterium
GCGTAGAGGGCGTCAATCGTCTTGTCCGGCGACACGTCGTTCGGGAGATGAATCAATATTTCCGCATTCTCGGTGGTGAGATCCTCAATCTTGCGGATTTTTATCTTGCCCTTGTCCTTCGCCTTGAGGATCGAATCAATCAGCAGGTGGGTGGTCTTCCCGTACGGGATTTCTGTAATAGCGACCGTATTCTTGTCAATCTTCTCGATTTTCGCGCGCACCTTTATCGAACCGCCCCGTCTTCCCCGGTTGTACTTCGAGCAGTCCGCATATCCGCCGGTAGGGAAGTCCGGAAGAATCTCGAACGGCTTGTCTTCCAGTATGGCTATCGACGCGTCAATCAGTTCATTGAAGTTGTGCGGGAGTATTTTCGACGCAAGTCCGGCAGCGATGCCTTCCGTGCCCTGGGCGAGCAGCAGCGGGAATTTCACAGGAAGTTCCACCGGCTCCTGGTTGCGGCCGTCGTAGGAGGTCATCCACGGCGTGGTCTTCGGGTTGAAAACCACCTCTTTCGCGAATTTGCTCAGCCGG
Source organism: bacterium (assembly GCA_963615405.1). Classification (GTDB taxonomy): domain Bacteria; phylum Bacteroidota; class Bacteroidia; order Bacteroidales; family UBA932; genus Cryptobacteroides. The sequence goes on from CAVEHG010000001.1 coordinate 532, forward strand.
GCCTCGATGTATCGCGGAGCGGCGTTGGCATCGCCCGTGATAATGCTTCCCCAGTTTCCCTGGCAGTCAATCAGAAGACCTTTCTGGCCGAGCTGCACCAGTGCTCCCCCGATGGAAGCGTCTCCGTGCGGGTGGTACTGCATCGCCTGACCGATGATATTCGCGACCTTGGTGTAGGCCCCGTCGTCAATCTTGTACATCGCGTGCAAAACCCGTCTCTGGACAGGTTTCAAGCCGTCCACTATGTGCGGAACGGCGCGGTAGAGTATGGTGTAGGACGCGTAGTCCAGATACCAGTCCCTGAACATTCCAGACAGTTTGAAGTGCCGGCTGTCCTCCCCGAGAAGCTTTTCAAACTTCCCGGACGGCTCCGTTCCCTCCGCCAGTTCGCCGGCGGATTCAACATCTTCATTCACGATGTTTTCCTCTTCTCCGGCCATCTCTTCGCCACTTACCTCTTCCGGTACATCAAACTCATCCATACGATATAATTTTTTCAGTTTCTACCACTCGTAGCCGAACCTCTTCAGTTCCTTTTTGCTCTCCCGCCAGCCGTCATCAACCTTGACGAACAGGTTGAGGAAGACCTTTTTCTGGAAGAAGTCCTCCATATCGACACGTGCCTGCGTGCCGATTTTCTTCAGCATCGAGCCGCCCTTGCCGATGATGATTCCTTTCTGCGAGTCCCTCATTACGTAGATGACCGCGCTGATTTCGTATCTCTCCGACCCCTCGCGGAACTGTTCCACGACAACCTCGCAGCTGTAAGGAACCTCCTGCGAACAGTTCAGGAAAATTTTCTCGCGGATGATCTCCGAGGCGAAGAACCTCAGGTTCTTGTCCGTGAACACATCCTTGTCGTACCACGGCGGAGCTACGGGAAGTGCTGCGACAATCGCGTCATAAATGTTGTCGAGATTGAACTTTTCCTGAGCGGATGAGGGGAATATCGTGGCTTTCGGAAGCTTTTCCTTCCACCATTCCATCAGTTCCAGAACCTTTTCCTGTGTGCTTATGTCTATCTTGTTGATAACCAGCACGACCGGGCATTCGATTTTCTGGAGTTTCGCAATCCATTCCTCATTCTTGTCCGGCTTTTCCACGGTGTCCGTCACATAGAGGATTATGTCCGCGTCGCCGATTGCCGTCTCCACGAAGTTCATCATGCTTTCCTGCAGGCGGTAGTTCGGTTTCAGGATTCCCGGGGTGTCGGAATAGACAATCTGGTAGTCCTCGCCGTTCACGATGCCCATAATCCTGTGCCGCGTCGTCTGCGCCTTGGCAGTCACAATGGACAGCTTTTCCCCCACAAGGGCATTCATAAGGGTGGATTTGCCGACATTCGGATTCCCGATGATGTTGACAAACCCAGCCCTGTGATTCTTATTTTTCTTCTCCTCCATACGCAGTTCCATAACGCAGCGATTCGCTGTTTCGGCAATAGTAGCTGTCAAGAAGCATAACGCAGCGATTCGCTGTTTCGGCAATAGTAGCTTGTTAAATTGTTCTTAAACAGATGAAGCGCAAGGCATGCTTTGAAGATAAAACCGCAGCAACCTTTTGGTTGTGAGGATTTTATCAAGAAGCATAACGCAGCGATGCGCTGTTTAAGAACAATTTAAATGTAGGCGCCCATTTTGAGGATATTAACTTCTCCCTCAGTAAGGTACCTCCATTCCCCCCTCTTAAGGTTCTTCTTCGTAAGCCCCGCAAAATAAACCCTGTCAAGAGCCTTCACGTCGTAGCCGAGCGACTCGAAAATGCGGCGCACGATGCGGTTCTTTCCGGAGTGGATCTCGATTCCCATCTTTCGGTGGTCATTCTCCTCGATGTAGGAGAGAGCATCCGCAGCGACATCCCCGTCAGAGAGTGTCACACCCGCGAGAATCTTGTCGTAATCCTCCTGCGTGAGATCCTTGTCGAGGGAAACCTGATAAATCTTCTTTTTGTCATAGGCCGGATGAGTGAGTCTTTCGGCGATTTCCCCGTCGTTGGTGAACATCAGCACTCCGGTGGTGTTTTTGTCGAGACGGCCCACAGGGAACACCCTTGCCGTGCATTTCTTCAGCAGTTCCATCACGGTTTTCTCCGCGTGCGGATCCGAGGTCGTTGTGACGAAGCCCTTCGGCTTGTTCATAACGATATAGACCTTCTCTTCTCCGTGGAGCCTTTCCCCGTTGAAACGGACATCATCCTTGGTGACATTGATTTTCGTTCCGAGTTCAGTCACCACATTTCCGTTGACGGTCACGCAGCCGGCGAGAATGAAATTGTCGGCCTCGCGCCTTGAGCATATTCCCGAATTGGCTATATACTTGTTCAGACGGCACTCCTCCTTGAACGGAATGGTCACCGTGTCATTGTCTGAAAGCCTCTCCTGCTCGAATTCCTTCCTCCTGTTGATCATCTGTCCGATTCCGCTCTCGTCCTCGGTGCGGAATGTCGGTTTGGGAGCCTGACGCCTGTTGCCTCTCTCGGCTCCAGGTCTTGCGTTCTTCTTGAATCCAGGCTTCCTGTCGCCGCCAAATGACGGTTTTCTGTCGCCGTAACTTTTCCTTTCCCCGCCAAATGAAGATTTCCTGTCTCCACCAAACGACGGTTTCCTGTCGCCGTAGGAGCGGTGCTCTCCGTAACTGCTCTCACCCTCTGCCTGGCGCGGCTGCCTGTGCTCTCCGTAAGGCCTTCCGCTGCCGTGTGACGGCCTGTCTTCACCATAGGACTTGCCTTCTCCGTAAGGCCTTCCTTCGCCGAAGGATTTCCGTTCCCCGTAAGGCTTCCTATCTCCGTAGGCTTTTCTTTCTCCTCCGAACGACGGTTTTCTGTCGCCGAAGCTTCCGCCGGAATTCCTCCTGTCGCCGAAGCTCTTTCTTTCTCCGTAAGACTTTCTCTCCCCAAAGGATTTTCTTTCTCCGTAAGACCGGTGCTCGCCACTCTCAGCAAGCGGCGCCCTGTTGTCGGATGAAGTGATGTAAGGGCGGTCCTCCCTTTTTCTTGTGACGATGCGCCGTCTTCCTCCGTGTTCCGAGTTTGACCTGTAAGGTTTAGATTCGTTGCTGCCGTACTCTCTGCGGCCTTCGTTGCTGCCGTACTCTCTGCGGCCTTCGTTGCTGCCGTACTCCCTACGGCCTTCTGCGCTGTGGCCATTGCCACCTCTTTCGTTGTTTTCCATTTTATGCCTCCCGGCGTTTTTAAGTAAATAAATATTCCTGACTTCACGTCAGCCTGTTATGATTCAATTTAAACGGTTCGTCACCAATCGGAACGGATATATGGCCCTGTCTCAAAATGAGCCTGTTATGATTTAATTCAATTTGAATATATATGTGATCGTTCCGTATTGTTTCATCTTCGTCACATCCGTGGTCTTCGAGAACTTCGCCTGCATAGCCGCAATCCGCGCCGCGTTCCACAGAGTCTTGTCCGTGACAGTCGTCCCGTCGGCGCCCGGTCTTGCTTCAATGACCTTGCCATTCTGATCGACAGCAATCCTGACTACGACTTTACCCTCTTTCTGTATGTTATAGGCCGGACGGGCGAGATGTCCCACCACGCTGCGTCCTTCGAGCCTTGCATTCGGCTCTCCCGAGATCTTTCCCCGCGTCACATTTCCGCTTGCGTGTCCCGTCTCAAGGAGGTCGCTTGCCTCCCTCGCGGTCTGAGGCGCGAGCGTGTCCTTGGCTTCAGGGTTGTCCGCCGCGTGAAACAGCGCCCTGCGGTTTATCTCCTTCTCCCGCTCCGGCTCGTTCACCTCCACGTCGCCGTCCGGTCCCACTGTGGCCTCCTGTGCGAGGTTCGCCTTCGTTCCCTCCAGCTGAGCCTTGGACATTTTCACGATTTCGTCGGGTTTCGTCCTGTCCGGCTCCGGAGATTTCACCCGAGTCCGGCTCCAGTTTCTTTCCGGTTTCTCCTGTTTCACTTCCACCTCGTCAAACTCAAGCAGGATCTCCTCTCTTTCAGGCGGTGGCGGATCGAGATAGGTCATTCCCGTAAAGCAGAGACATAACAGCGCCACAGCGTGAACCGCCGCGGTCAGCCCTATTCCGGCCGTTAGCGACAGCTTCTTCTGCTTCTCTCTGTCCTGCCTGTACGTTTCCATTCTTATTCAATTTTACTCAGGGCGGGTGGCCATAATTACTTTATAATGGTTCCGCTTCGCAATATTCATCACCTGCACCACTTCCCCCACCTGCACCGTCTCGTCCGCATAGATCGAGAAAGTCGGGTCGCTCTCGCCCTGCAGCAGGTCAATCAGATTGTCCTCCACCTCGGCGAAAGGCACGGGATTCTTGTCCCCGTTGATGTGGTAGGTGTACTCCCCGTTCCCGTGGTCGGCAATCGAAACGCTCACCGTGGCCTTAGCGGACACCTGCCCCGTACTCTTCGGGAGCAGAAGTTTCAGCGCATTCGGGCTTATCAGCGTCGATGTGACCAGGAAGAAGATGAGGAGCAGGAACACGATGTCAGTCATCGACGACATCGAGAATCCTGAATCTATCTTCGTTGTTCTTCTTATAGCCATAGTCTCAAAAGCTGTTCAGAAATGTTCCGGCCGTCATCTATTCCTGTTTCCCGCTCTCCGCAGGCTCGTGGAGAAGATCCATGAAATCGATTGTCACCGACTCCATCTTGAACACGAGGTTTGAAATCTGGGAGGTCAGGTAGTTGTATGCGAAATATGCGAGAATTCCGACGACAAGACCGCCTACAGTGGTTACCATCGCCTCATAGATACCTCCGGAAAGAAGGGATATGTCTATGTTGTTGCCTGCGGTGGACATATTGAAGAATGCCCGGATCATACCCGTCACCGTTCCGAGGAATCCGATCATCGGGGCGCCTCCGGCAATGGTCGCCAGCATCGGCAGGCCCTTCTCAAGCCTTGCCACCTCGACGCTTCCCATATTCTCGACAGCCGTCTGGATGTCCTGAAGCGGCCTTCCGATTCTCTCGATTCCCTTTTCGACAAGCCTTGCCGACGGAGTGTCATACTTCTGGCAGAGCGAAACCGCCGACTTGATCTTTCCCTCGTGAATGAGATCCCTGATCTCGTTCATGAAATTCTTTTCCACCTTTCCGGCTTTGTGGATCATCCACCATCTGCTCGCGAAAATGTAGACCGCGATGATTGAAAGCAGAAGCAGCACAATCATCAGCCATCCGCCGGCTTTCGCCAGCTCAAAGTAAGACATTTTAACCTCCTGCTGCACAGGAGCCGCCACGACCTCCGAAACCGTCGCAGCCGTGTCCGCAATGCTCTGAAGTAAACTCAATGACATATCCTAAAATTTTAAATTTCCAAATAACCCACAAAGATACAAAAAAAAGTGAAACTCGCTTGATTCACACCGAGCGAGTTTCGATTCTAACCTAAAACTTAACCTATGAAAAAACTATTCGGGTTCACTCTTTTGCAAGGTTTGTGCCAAAACCTGCAAACCGGGCTGAATATTTCATTTTGCGGAGAATTTCCGGCACATCGGCGATGGAGCCTGCCTCAAAGACCCTGTCCGAATCCGGCATCTCGGCAACTTCGTGCACCCAGACCGTTCCGTGCGGGACGTGAATCGCACGTCCTCCGACTTCAATCACCGGAGCTATGTCCGATTTGACGGAATTCCCGACCATAATCAACGCCTCCGGCGCCATATCGAATTTCTGGCAGAGTTCCAGATAGTTCCTCCGGTCCTTTTCTTCAAGCACCTCGATGTGGTGGAAAAATTTTGAAAGACCGCTCTGCCGGTACTTGGTCAGCTGCTCGGTGAGGTCGCCCTTTGTCGCGACCGCGAGTTCATATCCCATATCCCTGACTTCCCCAAGCACGCTTTCGACTCCGTCAATCATCTCGAAACGGTGGTAGGCGAGGTCTGTGACGATTTTCTTTATCCCGAAGTACATTTCCGAACTCAGGCTACCTCCGCACAGTTCAATCGCCGTGTCGAGCATTCCGAGCATATAAGTTTTGGAACCGTAGCCGAAAATCGGAATATTGCCTTCCTGCCGCGCCCAGAGAGTCTGCTGTATGGTTGCAGCGTCGGCCTCCCGGTGGAGAAGCTCGGCAAATTCCTTCTCGGCGTTTCTGAAATAGCCCTCGTTTTCCCAGAGGGTGTCGTCCGCGTCAAAAAAGATTATTTTCTTTGTCATATTCCTTCCTCCCGACCGGTTCAGTCCTTTATCGTTTCCACGGTTTTATCCGTTATCCTGACTGTCTCTTCTGTTTTCTCCGCTTTCCTGACAACGTCTTCATCTTTCTCCGTTACCGTGCCTGTCTCTTCGGGTTTGTCCGTCTCCCGGATTGTCTCTTCCGGTTTTCCTGTCACTGCGGAGCTGTCGGCAGGAGTCGCCACCGGCTTCACGGTGATGATGCGTATGTCCTTAACCGGACGGTCCCGTCTGTCGGTCGGGGCTGCGGCAATCTTGTCAATGACATCCAGCCCCTCGACCGTCTCTCCGAACACGGTGTACTGCCCGTCGAGGTGGATGCAGTTCATCTCGTCCTGAACAATGTAGAACTGCGAGCCGCTCGAAGACTTGCGCGGGTTGGCGACATCCCCGCGGCGTGCGGCTGCGAGCGCGCCCTTCTTGTGATAGTATTCGTTCACGAACTCCGCCGGAATCGTGTAGTCGGGACCGCCCTGTCCGTAAAGTTCAGCCTTTGAGCTGTCGCGTGTGTAAGGGTCGCCCGTCTGAATCATAAAGCCGTTGATCACCCTGTGGAAAAGCAGGCTGTCGTAGTAGTGCGCATTTGCGAGCTTGCAGAAATTGTCCCTGTGCTTCGGGGTCTTGCTGTAGAGTTTCACGCGGATTGTTCCCTCCGTCGTGACGATGTCGAATTCCGGTTCGCTGTTCTGTACCATAATTATACTGTCTTTCTGTTCTTCCGCGATTTTCTTCCCGCGTCTGCCATTGCCGCAGGAGGCGGCACATAAACATACAGTTATGGCTGCCGCTAAAATGATTCCTGTTCTTTTCATATGTGTTTTCCTGATTTCCCGGAGGTGAGGCCGCCTGACCTGCAGCCACCCTTAAGCAGGGTTGTCACCTTCCCCGGAATTTGACGCACAAAGTTAAAACAATTCCGTGTTTCCGCAAGCGGAGGATTGCTGAATATACTAAAAATTGGCTAATTTTGCGCCGCACGGCAATCCGCCTCCGGGCGATGCAGAAAACACAGAAGACCATAATGGCAAAAAATCCATTGAAACAGCTGGCGGGGGAGACCGCCGTCTATGGGCTGAGCACGATACTCGCCCGCATAATAAATTTCCTCTTTGTCCCGTTCTACACGAGGCTGCTCACCACGGCGAACTACGGTGTGGTGACCGAATTTATGGCCTACATCGCAGTGCTTCAGGTGATTCTCGTGATGGGACTGGAGACCGGGTGCTTCCGCTTCGCCAACAGGGAGGGGGAGCAGCCGAACCGGGTCTATTCGAGCGCCCTCGCGATGGTGAGCGCGGTGAGCTTCGCGTTTCTGGCTTTGATGACAGTCTTTGCCGGGCCGCTTGCGCGTCTGCTCGGGTACGACGGTTACGGGAGCTGCATGATGTATATGGGCGGCATACTCGCGATGGACAGCATCACGGCGATTCTTTTCGCGAAGCTCCGGCAGGAGCACCGTGCAGTGAAGTTCGCGGTGTTCAAGACTGTGAAGATTCTGGTGGAGACAGGAGCCAACATCCTTCTGTTCTTCCCGTTCGTGTCCTTCTGTTCCCGCCGGGCGGCAAGCCTGGGCGTTGATCCCTCGGCGCTGACCCCGTCTGATGTGTGGCTGCTGCATTTCATAAGCCCGACCCCCGATTTCAGCTATGTGATTTTCGCGATTTTCCTCAGCTGCATAGTCTGCGCCCTGCTTTTTATTCCGGATCTTCTGAGGTTGAACTTCGAATTTGACGGCCGTCTGCTCCGGCAGATGCTCGCATATTCCCTGCCTCTTATGGTCGCGGCTCTTCCGGGGATAGTCAACGATTTCATCGACCGCATACTCTTCCGTTTCCTAGACACAAACGCCGGACAGTGGCAGTCGAGTCTCGGAGTGTTCCAGGCGGCCGTGAAACTCGCCGTCATTATGAACCTCTTCATCCAGATGTTCCGTTTCGCGGCCGAACCCTTCTTTTTCCAGCGGGCGAAGGACAGGGGAAGCCGGGAACTCTATGCGAGGGTTATGGAACTGTTCACGGCGTTCTGCGGACTCGTATTCCTGGGAGTCATATATTATATAGACATAATTTCGCTTCTTCTCGGACGCGATTTCCGCGGAGGGGTGGGGGTTGTCCCGATAATGCTTCTCTCCTATATGATTCTGGGGATGCTTTTCAACGTGTCGATGTGGTACAAACTCTCGGGGAAGACGAATATGGCGATATGGATAACTTCGGCGGGTCTTGTGGTGACGGTCATTGTCAATCTGGTCTTTATGCCGAAGTATTCCTATTGGGCGGCGGCCTTCGGACACCTCGCAAGCTATGTCACGATGTTCATTCTCAGCGCCGTCCTGGGACAGAAGCACTGGCCGGTCCCATACCGCTGGGGACGGATCCTCGGCACGCTTGCCCTGATGCTTTTCTTTTACGGGATTGCATCGCTGATTGACTTCCATCTTTTCTATTTCGCCGGCTGGGACACCGACCGTGACCTGCTCTGGTGGAAGCTCGGGGTCAACACGTTCTTCCTCCTGTGCTATCTTGTTTCGGTGTGGGCGCTTCTGCGCAAGGGAATACCGCAGAAAGAACTGCCTGCCGGGGAACTCTCTGCGGATGAACAGCCGGCAAGGGAATAGCTGAGCCGGGCTACCAGAAGAAGCTGCTGCCGAATGCAAGCAGGATCGAGTGGTTCAGCGGAAGCATCAGGTTGTACTCGGCGTGGAGTTTCACGCGGAAGTTGCAGCCGATTCGGATGCCGAACGAGCCGCCGCAGAGAAATTCTCCGTAACCCTTGCTGATTTCCGATTTCATCGCTTCCGGACAGCGTAAACTGCGGTATCCGCCGCCGATTAGCGCTCCGCCTTCCGCGTAGAGGATTTTCGCGAACGGCCAGTTGAAGACGGCACCGGCGAGGTAGTCGTAGAAATTGCTTGTCAGACCGAGTTCGTGGGCGGAATACGAGTCGGTGTTCCGGTCACGCAACGAGTTGATTCCGAGACGGATGCGGGTGGAGACTCTCGGGTGGACAGGGATGTCGGCCTGAATGGCGGCGACTCCGCCGGAGAGTCTGCCGCGGGAGCCGATTCCGTAGCGGTGGCCGTAGAGATATTCGAGAGACCAGTAGCTGAGTGACTTGTCTTCGTCGAATTTGAGCGGGTCCCACGCGTCAGAGATGTTCTTCTTCTTGAATATCGCGTCATTGATGAGGTAGCCGAGCTCGACCGAGCCGACCCCGATGACCGCTCCCGCGAGGATATCTGTACACCAGTGGCGGTGGTTCATAATTCTGGACGCTCCGGTGATCGAGGCGATGCTGTAGCCGGCGAAACTGATCCACGGCGACCTCCATCCGTATTCTTTGTGGAGCATTGTGGCGCACATAAATGCCGTCGCCGTGTGTCCGGAGGGGAATGAGTTTTTTGTGCTCCCGTCAGGACGAAGCCTTTTGACACTGTACTTTATCCCGTTCACCGCCAGAGCCATAATCCCGGCTGAAAAGGCTTCTGCGCTCAGCCATTCCGCCCCCGCTTTGCTGCGTCCCTCCACTCCGCAGGCACGCATCACAATCAGGGCGGCGGCGGGGGAGAACTGTATGTAGTCGTCATAGCTGTAGCTGAATGACGGAATATCGTTCAGTCTTATTGAGCGGATGTCATTGTCCCAGTCGATCTTCTGTGCGACGGCGTGATCCTTTGCCGGGGAGGATGTTTTGGTCGAAGAGTACACTGTTGAAGAGGACACCGCCTGACCGGAGGATTTCTGAACGAATGAATGCGCGGCCACCTGGGCGGACGCGGAAATCCCTCCGCCGGCAAACGGAAGAAGCCCCGAAAGAAGAATCAGAGCCGGGAATATGAACTTTTTTGCAATCATCTGTAATACTCGTCCGGGCCAACCGTCTGAAACCGTCAGAAATATTTCCGTTCGTTTTTGTTCAATGCCAGGAAAATGAAGAACATCAGCGAGAAAGACAGCAGGGACGAGCCTCCGTAGCTTATGAACGGGAGCGGGATTCCTATGACCGGCATAAGCCCGATGGTCATTCCCACATTGATGAAAAGATGCATAAATATGCAGCCGGCGAAGCAATATCCGTAAATTCTCGTGAATCCCTCGCGGCTGTGCTCCGCATCGCTGACGATTCTCCATATCATCAGGGCGTAGAGGAGTATGACGGCCACCGAACCTATGAATCCCCATTCCTCTCCGACGGTGCAGAAGATGAAGTCGGTGCTTTGCTCAGGAACGAATCCGTAGGTCGTCTGCGTCCCCTGGAGATAGCCCTTGCCGGCGAATCCTCCGGAACCGATGGCAATCATCGACTGGTTCACATTGTAGCCCACCCCGGACGGGTCGTCCTTCAGACCGAGCAGTACTTCGATACGGCCGCGCTGGTGGTTCTGGAGTATGTTGTTGAAAATGAAATCCACGGAATAGGTGAAGGCGATTCCGACAGCGAGGGTCAGAATGGCGATGTAGGTGTAGAAATGCCTGTTGCGGAAGGCGGAGCGGAGAGCGAAGGGCAGAGCGACGAGTATGGTGAGGAACAGCAGATAGACCGGATGGATTTTCATAAAGAAAGAGTCCGGGTTGCCGATGGCCAGGGCAATCCTGTCGAAAATCGTCGGGATGAACGCGAAAAGCAGCGTCACGGGAATGCCGACGGCCAGAAAAAGTTTGCCTTTCCCCACCTTGAGCGCGGTGTATGCAGTCACGACGAAAGTAAGAGCGAGTATCGCCATGTATGGGCTGGCGATGAGGGTGAGGATGAATATGAGTATGGCCATTCCCGCCGTCACGAGGAACCAGCCCGAAAGGCCTTCGCGGTAGAGGACGAAAATGAATCCGCAATAGACGAGCGCGGAACCGGTTTCTTTCTGTGCCACGATTATGGCCATCGGAACGAGGATGATTGCCGCCGTGAGGAGAAAATCCCGGGTCTTGTTTATCCTGTAATCCACCTGACTCATCAGGGTGGCGAGCATAAGCGAGGTTGTGGTCTTGGACAGCTCCGCCGGCTGGAAACTTACAGGACCGAGCGAGAACCACGAATGGGAGCCATTTACGTTGTGGCTGAGGAAAATCACCGCCACAAGCAGCACCAGCATCACAAGGTAGAACGGCAGGGAGAATCCCTCATATATTCGCGGGGGGATCACGAACAGGATGAGCGTGCCGACACCGAGCGAAATCAGCAGCCAGATGACCTGTTTGCCGCTGCGCAGGGACGGGTCGAAAATGTTGCCCCCGTCAATCTGGTGAACAGATGCGTAGATGTTGAGGACTCCGATGAGCACGAGCGCGAAATAGCAGCCCAGAAGCCACCAGTCGATGGTCTTCGCGAAGCTGCGCCTGTTTGTCCTTGCGTCGTACAGTCCCATTTTTTCCGTTCCTTTCTACTTGTCTTTTTTTACTTTGTGCATCAGGTCTCCGGACAGCACTCTCTGTTCCAGAGGTTTGCGCGAGTCTGAAATCTCCCCGTTGAGATATTTTTCCACCAGAAGCGATGCTATCGGAGCCGCCCACGTCGCTCCGAATCCTCCGTTCTCCACATACGCCGCGACCGCAATTTTCGGGTTGTCCTTCGGCGCGAAGCATATGAACACCGAGTTGTCGTCTCCCCTCGGATTCTGCGCCGTGCCAGTCTTTCCGCAGATTTCAAGTCCCGGAACAGCCGCCACGCTCGCCGTTCCTCCGGAGCCGTAGCCGCTGTTCACCGCGCGGTACATTCCGTTGATGACCTTCGGGAAATGGACTGTGTCAACCTTGGTGTAGTGCCGCTCGCGGTATTTGTCGTCAATCCTGTGGTTTTCGGAGTCCCTGATTATGTGGGGGATGTAGTAATATCCCCGGTTCGCGACCGTGGCGCAGAGGTTCGCAAGGTGCAGAGGTGTGCAGCCGAGCTCTCCCTGTCCGATCGACAACGATATGACCGTCAGGGACTTCCATCCACCTTTACGGTAGCGTTTGTCGTAGTATTTTGAATCCGGCACGAATCCTCCGAGTTCCGACGGAAAATCGCTGCCGAGCTTCTGCCCGAAGCCGAAACTTTTCACATATGAGTTCCACGCGTCCAGCCCTTCGGCGACTCCGGAGTATTTGTCGTTGTCGAGAATGTCCCTGAGTACATAGCAGTAGTAGGCGTTGCAGGACATCATTATGGACTCCTCAAGGTTAATCGGGGATTTGTGCGAGTGGCAGCCGAGCTTGTTCCTTCCGAAATGATATCCCTGACTGCAGGGGTGCAGCGTGGACGGGACGACCACCCCTTCCTGCAGCCCAATCAGGGCGTTCACGAGTTTGAACACGGAACCGGGAGGGTAGGGGGCCTGCACCGCACGGTTGAACATCGGCTTGTAGGGATTGTTGAGAATCTCGGAGTAGTGGTTCCCGATGTCCGCGAGCATATCCACATCTATTCCCGGACTCGACACCATCGTGAGAATCTCTCCCGTCGAAGGCTCGATTGCCACAAGAGAGCCGACTTTGCGGTCCATCAGCATCTGCCCGTAGTGCTGCAGTTCGGCATCGATGGTCGTGGTGATGTCGTTGCCCGGCACGGCTTCACGGTCCATCTCTCCGTCCCTGAAGCGTGTCTGGATGCGGTTGCTGGAGTTCCGGAGGTAGATATTGTAGCCCTTCTCCCCACGGAGCTCGTCCTCCATCGCCGCCTCTATTCCCGTCTTTCCTGCATAGTCGCCGCTGCGGTACTCGTCCGGATGTTTTTTGAGAAAGGCGGCATCGACTTCGGACACATATCCGAGCAGGTTTCCTCCGGCGTTGTACGGATAGTCCCTGACGCTTCGGGCCTGTCCCCTGAATCCGGGAAATCTGTACTCGATCTCCGCGAACTTCATATATCTTTCCGGCGGCAGCTGCTTTAGAAAAGGAAGCGTCTGCCAGCCGATTCTTGTTCGGAACTTCCTGTATTCGGCCATTTTCTCCCTCACGAAGGTGGTGTCGACTCCGAGCACATTGCAGAATTCCAGAGTGTCGAAAGCCGTGACCTCGCGCGGGGTGACGAGAAGGTCATAGACCACCCTGTTCCCGACGAGAATCCTGTCGTTGCGGTCGTGGATGATTCCCCGCGTGGGGTAGATCGTGGAATATACCATCGAATTGTTGGACGAGTCAATCTTGTAGCGGTCATCGACAATCTGGATGGTGAACAGCCGTACCACGAGGACAAGCACCGCCGCCCCCAGTCCTATCATCAGTTTGTTCTTTCTGTCCAGAATCATCGCCTAAGCAAAACCGCTTCTAGTTCCTAGTATTTCCGCTTGAGAATATGTGCGCTATGATTGCCGCCAGAGGGAAACTTGCCGCAAGCGAGCATCCGAACCGCGCCGCTGTGAATCCCGCCGTCCTTTCCCCGGCTCCGTCGAGGATCACATAGATGAGCAGGAAGATTGCCGTCGCCACGGTGATCAGCGCCAACATCCTCGGCCAGCCGCTTTTCGGAGCCGAAAGAGCCTCCGATCTCACGACTGCGTCCTCCCCGATGAAAAGCCGCACGAGAGGCTTCTGCAGAAGGGCTACAGGCACGAGCGCGGCCATATTGAGTCCAAGCACTCCGTCTGCAAGCCAGTCTATGACAAATCCGGCAGCGAAAGCAATCAGCATCGTGATTTCTGTCCTTGTGTTGAGCGGGAGAAACATCACCAGAGCCGGCAGCAGGGTCACCGTCACCAGCGGGCCGAGGAAGATGCAGTCGCAGATGACAATCTGGCACACGACCAGAATGAGCCAGGTTGCTATGAATTTTGTTCCGGTCTTGACCATATCACCTGCCCTCCTCTTCCAAAGTTTCCAATTCTTCCGAATCCGGATTGCTCACAATCGTGACATTCTTGAGGCTGCTGAACTCCTCGAACAGCCTGACTTCAAGATTGAAGGTCGCCCCGTCCTTGAGATGGGAGCTCACTGTCACTCCGAGCGGGATATCCCTCGGGAAAATGGCGGAAAATCCGCTTGTGTAGACCGTGTCCCCGATCCCGTTCACGAGGTGGTGCGGGATTTCTTCGAGCACGGCACTCCGGAAGCCATCCCAACTCAGGGGACCCACCGGACCTTCCTTGCCGAGTCTTGCGCTGACGCTCATATTGTAGTTGCGGAAACTGATCCCGTAGCAGTAGTGCTCGCTCACCCTCTCGACGATTCCGACGACACCCTTTTCCGTAATGACTCCGGCTCCTTCGAGAATCCCGTCTGCAGATCCTTTGTCGAGGATTATGTAGTTGTGCTGGCGGTTGTTGCTGAGTTTTACGATTTCGGAGGGTGTGAACCGGAACCTCCCGTTGGCACCGCGGATGTCTTCCCTGACGGGAATCCCCGCGGCTGCGATGTTGTCTTCAAGACAGCGGAGGCGTGCGGCGAGCCGCGCATTTTCGGCGGCAAGGGAGTCGTTCCGGGATGACAGTTCGAAATATCCCTTCACTTTCTCGCCGCCTCCCCAGAGTACAGCCATCAGGCTGTGTCCGGCGCCGCTGAGCCAGTTTCGCTGAAGTTCGTTGTTGTAATGCAGAACGGCAATCGCAGCCGACTCCAGAATGAGGAATACGGCTGCGGTCACTAATCCGGATATGGGGCTGCGCTTCCGCATCTGCCTATCTCATCAGGAACGAGAAGTCGTCCGTGTGCTTGAGGGCGGTGCAGGTTCCGCGCGCCACTGCCCTGAGCGGGTCTTCGGCAACGTGGAACTGGATGTTCACCTTGTCTGTGAGACGTTTTGCGAGTCCCCTGAGCAACGCGCCGCCGCCTGAAAGATAGATTCCGCCCTCGACAATGTCGGAGTAGAGCTCCGGCGGGGTCTGTTCGAGAACGTGCAGCACTCCTGACTCGATTCTCGCGACGGATTTGTCGAGGCAGGTCGCGATTTCCTGATAGGTCACGGTCGCCTCCACAGGGTGCGCCGTCATCAGGTTCGGTCCGTTCACCTTCATCGGCTCCGGTTCTTCCTCAAGCTTGGTGAGCACCGAGCCTACACGGATCTTGATCTGTTCCGCCGTTCCCTCGCCGACGCGTATGTTGTGCTGCTGGCGCATAAACTGCATAATGTCACCTGTGAGCACGTCCCCTGCGACCTTGATGCTGTCCTGCACCACGATGCCGCCGAGCGAAATCACTGCAATCTCGGTGGTTCCTCCTCCGATGTCGACAATCATATTTCCCCGTGCGGCCTGCACGTCAAGACCGATTCCGACCGCCGCCGCCATAGGCTCGTAAATCAGGTAAAGGTCTCTGCCTCCGGCGTGTTCCGAAGAGTCGCGCACAGCCCTCTTCTCCACTTCGGTGCTTCCTGAAGGTATGCCGACCACCATCTTGATGTTAGGCTGGAAGAGCGACCTGCGTGTGCTGTTGATCTGTTTGATAAATCCCCTTATCATCATCTCGGCTGCGTCGAAGTCCGCGATGACTCCGTCTTTCAGCGGTCTGACTGTTTTGATTTTCGGGTTCTCCTTACCCTGCATCGTCTTTGCCTTCTGCCCGAGCGCAATGGGCTTACCGGTCACGATGTCGATTGCCACGATGCTCGGTTCGTCCAGGACGATCTTGTCGTTCTGGAATATGACGGTGTTCGCCGTTCCGAGGTCAATCGCAAGTTCCTGCGTCAAAAATGAAAAAGCCATATCAATAGAAGCTGTTTTTAGATTCTGTTACTAAATTCAGGTTTCGCACTCGCGAAACTTGAGTTACTTGAGTTTCGCGGGTATCCTGCAGTTTCGCGGGTGCGAAACCCGGGCTCAGCAGCGTCCCCCGTTCCCCAAGGATGCAAGAAGCCGGTACCGGCCTCTAAAAGTTTGTAAAATTAGGCAAAAAAACTCATATTTGCGAACATATTTATGAACAAAAGAAAAAAATATCTCATCGTCGTCGCGGGGGGACGCGGACTCCGGATGGGGGAGGACTTGCCGAAGCAGTTTCTCGGTCTTGGGGGACGCTCCGTGCTTCACCGCACGATTGACCGTTTCGTCGCCGCCTGCCCGGACATACGTGTGGTCACCGTGATGAACGCCGACTATGTGGACTTCTGGAAGGAATACTGTATCGATTCCGGGATGGTTGTGCCGCAGACCATCGTGAAAGGCGGAATGACCCGTTTCCATTCGGTGAAGAACGCGCTCGCCAAAGTTCCCGACGGAGCGGTTGTCGCGGTTCACGACGGTGTGCGCCCCTTCGTTTCCGAGGCCCTGATCAGGGATATGTTTGACCGTGCGGAGAACGTTCCGGCGCTTGTTCCGGTCGTCCCCGTCGTGGACACCGTGCGGGCTCTTTCCAAAGGGAGGGATGCCGACGGGCGGGAGGTCCTCGAAAGTCTTGACATTGCTCTCGACCGCTCGCTTCTTTACTCCGTCCAGACCCCTCAGATTTTCCATTCCGAGGTTCTCAGAGCGGCATATTCCCAGCCCTATGATCCCGCCTTCACGGACGATGCCTCGGCGGTCGGCCGCTGCGGCGTGAAACTCGCTTTCATTCAGGGCGAACGCCTCAATTTCAAGATCACCACAAAAGAAGATCTGACTCTTGCCAGGGCAATTCTGAAATGAGTGGCCTGTCTTGTTTCCGTTTGCGGCGGGTTTCCGTTTGCGGGCGGATCCTGTCTCCCGTTGTGCGTTATTGTAAGAAAAAACGGGATTTAAATTAAAAATTCGTATATTAGCGGCCTGTTTTTGAAAATTCATAACGATGATTAACTATCACATTGACGAAATAGACCAGAAAATCCTGTCATTTCTGATAAAGAACGCGAGAACTCCTTTTCTCGAAATCGCGCGCGAATGCAAAGTTTCCGGTGCAGCCATCCACCAGAGGGTGAAAAGGCTTGAGAACAACGGAATAATCACTGGCTCGCGCGTACTGGTCAAGCCGCAGGCGATAGGGCTGAACATCTGCGCCTTCGTGAGCATCTCGATTTCCGAAGGAAACAAATATCCGGAGGTGGTAGAGGCTCTTGAACACGTTCCGGAAGTTGTTGAATGTCATTTTGTTACGGGAAGGTATGCTCTTCTCGTGAAAATCTACTGCTTCGATCACGACCACCTTATGCAGGTGCTCGTGAACACGATCCAGAAACTGCCGTATGTGCAGTCAACGGACACTATGATTTCGCTGGATCAGCCGATTGAGAGGCAGGTGTGGGTCAATGAGTATAAAAATACCAGCTTCCGAAAAAAGTGAGACTGCCTTAAAAGGCGAATTGCTGCGTTGTGCTCCTTGTCAAAATCCTCACAACCATCAGGTTGCTGCGGTTTTGACGTCGTCGCGAGCCTTGCACTTCATCCTTTTAAGACAGTCTCACCCTGCGCACTAGGCGAATTGCTGCGTTGTGCAGGTGCTATCTCCTGCGGCCGCGGCGGCCGGTAGGTTTGGTTGACTCGATGATGGACTTGCAGTCGGCCTCGGTGAGGGCGGCCGCGTCGGTCTTTGACGGAATCTTGTAGTTGCCTCCGTCAAACTTGATGTAAGGGCCGTAGTTTCCGTTGATTACGGTGATTCCGCTCTCCTTGAACTCAGCAATGATCTCATTCGCCTTCCGGTTCTCGCTCTCTTCGATGAGGGCGATGCATTCGTCCAGACTCACCGCGAGAGGGTCGGATTTCTTCGGAAGGGAGACATTCCTGTCGCCGAATTTGAGGTAAGGGCCGAAGCGCCCCTTGGTGCAGATTACCGGGATTCCCCTGTACTCGCCGACAGTGCGCGGAAGCTGGAAAAGTTTGAGCGCATCCTCAAGCGTCAGAGTCTCGATGAGCTGTCCCGGAGCGAGATTCGCGAACTGCCGGCCTTCTCCCTCACCCTTCTGGACATACGGACCGAATTTGCCGAACTTCGCCACGAGAGGCTGTCCGTCTGACGGGTCGTTGCCGAGGGCGCGGCTGACATGGCTGTACTCCCCGTTGTGCAGGCAGTCATCCACCGTCTTGTGGAACGGAGCGTAAAAGTCGCCGATCACGCTGTTCCACTTCAATTCTCCCGAAGCGATTTCGTCAAGCTCGTTCTCCACGTTAGCAGTGAAATTATAGTCGAGTATGCCGCTGAAATTTTTCACGAGGAAGTCCGTGACAATGACTCCGATGTCCTGCGGAAGGAGTCTGCCCTTCTCCGCGCCGACAATCTCGATGCGGTCTAGTGCCGAAATCACCCCGTCCCTCATCTTCAGGTCCGTGACTTTCACCTCCGTCCCCGGTTTGTCTCCGATTGTTACATATCCCCGTGCACGGGTGAGCGTTCCGACTATGGTCGAGTAGGTTGACGGGCGTCCGATCCCGAGTTCTTCGATTTTTTTGATGATGGTGGCCTCGGAATAGCGCTGCGGAGCTGCCGTGAAGCGGCACCCGGCTGTCATCTCCACCTGCTGAAGGCTATCGCCAGCCTTTATGTCCGGGATGACGGTCAGCTCGTCGTCTTCCTGACGGTCGTCGTCCCGTCCCTCGATGTAGAGCCGGAGGAATCCGTCGAACAGAATCCTGGTGGCCTGCGCCGTGAAAGTGCCCTCAACCTTGCCGGAAGAGATCTTTACATCCGTCCGCAGGGTCTTTGCGTCGGCCATCTGGGAGGCCACTGTGCGTCTCCAGATGAGTTCGTAGAGTTTCTTCTCCTGAGCCGTCCCGTCGATGGAAACGCGGTCTATGTAGGTCGGGCGGATGGCCTCGTGGGCTTCCTGCGCACCCTTGGATTTGGTCTTGTAGTTGCGCACCTTTGAGTATTCATCGCCGTATTCCCTGCAGATATATTCCTTCGCGGCGTTTATCGCGAGCCCCGAAAGGTTCGTGGAATCGGTACGCATATAGGTGATGAGTCCGCTCTCGTAGAGGTTCTGCGCAATCCTCATCGTCTGGCTTACAGGCAGGTGCAGTTTGCGGGCGGCCTCCTGCTGGAGAGTCGAGGTGGTGAACGGCGCGGCCGGCGTGCGCGAGCCTTCTTTGTCTTCGATGCCGCTCACCGCGAACTGCGCCCCGATGCATTTGCCCAGAAACGCCTTCGCCTCCTCAAGAGTGCCGAACTTCCTGTCCAGTACCGCCTTGAGGAATGTTCCCGTGCCCGTGTTCTCCGGATGGAAAAGTGCGTCTATGCGGTAGAACTGCTCGCGGGAGAAGTTCTGAATCTCCCTTTCCCTGTCCACTATCAGCCTCAGAGCCACCGACTGCACACGGCCGGCGGAGAGTTTCGGCTGCACTTTTCTCCAGAGCACCGGAGACAGTTCGAATCCGACCAGACGGTCGAGCACCCGGCGTGCCTGCTGGGCATCGACGAGGTTCATGTCGATGTCTCGCGGATTCTCCACGGCGTTCAGTATGGCGGATTTCGTAATCTCCTGAAAGGTAATCCTTTTCGTATTCTCCTTCTTCAGCCCGAGCGTTTCATAGAGGTGCCAGGAAATGGCCTCTCCCTCGCGGTCGGCATCGGACGCAAGCCAGACCGTGCCGGCTTCCGCGGCGAGTTTCTTCAGTTCGGAGACAAGTTTGCGCTTGCCGGCGGGAACCACATATTCCGGCTTGAACCCGTTCTTTATGTCGACGCTCAACTCATTGTCGTGCAGATCCCTGATGTGGCCTTCGCTCGACTTGACGACATATTTCCCTTTCCCCAGATATTCCTGAATTTTTTTCGCTTTCGTCGGAGACTCGACAATTACAAGATTTTCCGCCATGGTATTTTATGTTTGGTTCCGTATTCCGTATGTACGCAACTTGAATTTTACATTATTATGGTATGGTGCAATTTTCATTTGCGGCTGCAAAGTAACGGACAATTCGCCCATATTTCCAAATTTATTGACTAATTTTGCGGCTTTGTACGGAAAATTCGTTGTATCATACCGTTTGTATCACATATGACCGAAAATACGAGAAAAAAGATAGTGCGATGGTTCTGGGGACTGTTTTTCGCACCGATATGCCTGCTTGCGCTGATGCTTCTGCTCGTCTGGGCTTTCGCCGACATTCCTTCATTCGAGGAACTGGAAAATCCGGACAGCAAGCTTGCGACGCAGATCATCGCCTCCAACGGCGACATTCTGACGACCATCCACGACGAGAACCGCCTCTATGTGAGCTACGATGAACTTTCCCCCTATCTCGTGCAGGCGGCGGTGGCCACGGAGGACTCCCGCTTTTACAGCCACTCAGGGATAGACTTCTGGAGCCTCGGACGCGTGTTTTTCAAGACTCTTCTCGCCCGTGATTCGAGCCAGGGAGGAGGAAGTACCATCACCCAGCAGCTCGCCAAAACCCTCTACCCGCGCGAGGACGTGAGCAGCAAGGTTCCCGGATGGTCGAAGGTGAAGATGGTGTGGATCAAACTGAAGGAATGGATTACGGCGGTGAAGCTTGAGAGGAACTACACCAAGGACGAGATTATGGATATGTATATGAACGCCATATTCTTCGGCAGCAACGCCTACGGAGTGAAGGCGGCGGCGAGGACTTTCTTCGCGAAAAATCCGTCCGAGCTCACGGTGGAGGAGAGCGCGACTCTGGTCGGAATGGTGAACAAGCCTACGCGCTACAATCCTGTCCTCAATCCGGACAAATCGCTGTCACGCAGGAACTTCGTGATTTCGCAGATGGAGAAGGCCGGATATCTCACCGAGGCGCAGAGGGACTCGATCCAGCAGATTCCGATAAACGTGTCCTCCCATCAGGTTCAGGACCACAACGCCGGACTCGGACCATATTTCAAGGATATGCTCATCCGCACGATGAAGGCGACACGACCACGCCGCAGCGACTATTACTACGCCGAGGACTATGCCGCCGACTCGCTCCGCTGGGAGACTGACGGACTTTACGGCTGGCTTGACAAGAACCGCAAGGCTGACGGCTCTAAATATGACCTCTACCGCGACGGACTGCGGATTTACTCGACCATAGACAGAAATATGCAACGCTATGCGGAGGAAGCCGTGGCGGAACATCTCGGAAAGGATCTTCAGCCCTCTTTCTTCCGTGAACTCAGGCACAATTCCCACGCACCGTTCGCTTCCGACGTGGATTCCGAGACGAGAGACCGCCTGATGAAGCAGGCACGCCGCTGGAGCGACCGCTACCGCACGATGAAGCGTGACGGCAGATCAGAAGCCGAAATTTCCAGGAGTTTCGGAGAGAAAACCCAGATGAGGGTGTTCTCGTGGAAGGGGAAGGGATATATCGATACCCTGATGACCCCGGACGACTCCATAAGATATTACAAGTCATTTCTTCGGGCGGCGTTCGTCGCGGTCGAACCGAACACCGGGTTTGTCAAGGCCTATGTCGGCGGACCGAACTACCGCTGGTTCAAGTATGACAACGCCCGCCAGGGGAAGAGGCAGGTCGGATCGACCATCAAGCCGTTTCTCTACTCGCTTGCGATGCAGGACGGGCTCACCCCCTGCACCGAGGTCGTGAATGTTCCGCAGACCTTCATAATCGGCGACGACACCTGGACTCCGCGAAGCACCGACAAGGACGAGTGGATCGGGCTCACGGTCACTTTGAAGTGGGGTCTTACGAAGAGCTCCAACAACATTTCGGCCTACCTGATGAAGCAGTACGGCCCGCACGCGATGGCGGAAATGATGCACAAGATGGGGATAAACGGCCATCTCGACGAGGTGGAGTCGCTCTGCGTCGGTTCGACTGACCAGATGCCCTACGATATGATTGCCGCCTACAACACCTTCCCGTCCAGGGGTATGGCCGTCACTCCGATGTTCGTCACTCGAATCGAGGACAACACGGGCAACACGGTCGGGGAGTTCACGAACCACAAGAAAGTGGCGGTCAGTGAATATACGGCCTACGAGATGGTGGATATGATGCGCTCCGTCGTGGATCACGGAACCGGAATCAGGCTTCGCGCGAAGTACGGGCTGAAGGGCGAGATTGCCGGAAAGACCGGAACGACGAACGACAACTCCGACGGCTGGTTCATAGGCTACACCCCTTCGATTACTGCAGGTGTGTGGGTCGGCGGCGAGGACCGTCAGATTCACTTCAATTCGACTGCGCTCGGAGGAGGCTCGAATATGGCCCTGCCGATCTGGGGACTGTTTATGAAGAAGGTCCTGAAGGATGGAACGCTCGGGGTGAGCGAGGATGACCGCTTCACTCCGCCGTCAGGAGTCGTGATGAATATCGGCTGCGATGCGCTTGCAACAAAGGCTCCGGGGGAGAAAAAGACCGAGGAGACGAAGGAAGCGGAAGAGGAGAACTATTATTTCGAGTAGTCGCCGTATATGGGAGAGGTTTCATCTGATGGGATGACGCCGGGATTTTGTGAAAATTTTTCGAGAAGATATGAGTAATTATAAAAATATCGCCGTAATCTACGGCAGCGATTCTTCGGAGTGGGAAATTGCCGTAAAGAGCGGGCGCTTCACTGCATCGAAGATTGACGGAAGCAGGTACGATGTCTATGAAATATTCGCACGTTTCGGGAAATGGAACGTCGTCGCCTGGAGGCCGAAAGGCGGAGAGAGGACGGAGTTTCCGGAGGGAGCGCAGCCGCAGATTGACAAGACTGATTTCTCTGCGGTGATTGAGGGGAAAAAGGTGAATTTCGAATATGCCTACATAATGCAGCACGGAATCCCCGGCGAAAGCGGACAGATGCAGGGATATTTCGAGATGCTCTCCATTCCGTTCAGTTCCTGCAGTTCATTCGTTTCCGCCCTCACTTTCGACAAATTCTCCTGCAAGAACTATCTCAAGGATGTGGATTTCGTGAAGTGTGCAAAGGACATTTTCATCCGCAAGGGGGAATCTCTCGGGGGATTGGCTGAGAAAGCGGTCTCAAAACTCGGACTTCCTTTGTTCGTTAAGCCTACCGACGGAGGGTCCAGCTTCGGCGTGACGAAGGTGAAGAGGATTGAGGATTTCGACGCGGCGGTCCGTTTCGCGTTTGAAGACAGCGATATGGTTATCGCGGAGGAGGCAATCCAGGGCAGGGAAATTACCTGTGCGGTCTATCGCGACACCTCCGGGGAGCAGGCTCTCCCTGTCATCGAAATCAGGACTTCCCACGAATATTTCGACTATGACGCGAAGTACAACGGCTTCAGCGAGGAGATCTGCCCGGCGCCGCTCGATTCCGAAACCACCGCGCTCGTCCAGGAGACTTCCCGGAAAATCTACGCGCATCTCGGCTGTTCAGGCGTGGTGAGAGTGGACTACATCCTTTCGGACAGCGGCCTGTATGTCCTGGAACTCAACACCATCCCCGGGATGACCGCGGCCTCTCTCGTACCGAAGATGGTGCGCACCGCCGGAATGGATATGACTGATTTCCTCAGCACCGTCATCGAAAATTCCCGCCGCTCCCCTAAAAGGTCGGAGTGAAGGGAAATGCCAATCCCCCTCTCGATATATCTTAAGATTGGTATATGTGGCTGAAGGATTTGTTTGACGAAGGGCGCAGGGCGCTGGAGGGGGAATATCCTTCCGCGCGGGAGCGTGATGCGCTGCTGGATGTGCTTCTGGGCGATGTGCTTCACCTTCAGCAATATGCAAGGTTTACCGATCCCTTTCTCGAAATTGGGGAAGGAGACTGCGGAGCATTCCTTTCCGCTGTCCGCAGGCTTTCGGAGGGCGAACCTCTTCAATATGTTACAGGTTGGGCAGAGTTTTACGGACGGAGGTTCAATGTCTGCCCTTCGGTGCTCATTCCGCGTCCAGAGACGGAGGAACTCTGCCGGATGGTGATTGAGAAGGTTCGCGGCGGGGCGTCGCAGCGGGGTAATTCAAAATCCGGTGCCTCCCTGTCAAAAGGTGATTCTGCTCATTTGGGGCCTGATGAACGCCGTGTAACTTCTTCGGCCGGCCCGAGGATTCTGGATCTGTGTACCGGCTCCGGGTGCATCGCGTGGACGCTGGCGCTTGAACTCCCGGGCTCCGCGGTCTGGGGTGTGGACATTTCCGAAGATGCTCTTGAAGTGGCTGCGGGACAGCCGTTTGGCGGATCAGGGGATGGAGACACCGGAAATGGCGTCGTGCACTTCGGCGCGGCTTCGTCCGTCGCTCCCCATTTTGTGAAATATGATGTACTTGGCGGTCCCGATGTTTTTCCCGAAGACGGCTTTGACGCGATAGTTTCAAATCCTCCGTATGTCCGCGAGAGCGAGCGTCCTCTGATGCGCCGCAATGTCCTTGAACACGAGCCTTCGCTCGCCCTTTTCGTACCTGACGAAAATCCTCTGAAGTTCTACAGGGCCATCCGGGACTGGGCCCGGCGGCTTCTCGCTCCGGGCGGGCTGCTGTTTCTGGAGATAAACGAGGAACTTTCAGAGGAAACGGAAGCACTTTTTTCAGATTTTTCAAGGCACGCGATTTTCAGCGACTGTTTCGGGAAACCGCGCTTTGTCGTTGCTGAAAAATAGCCCTGCAGCAGTCTGCGGCGGTGTTTCGTGTCATCTCCCGGCATCCGTTTCCGCAGCGTCCAGCCAAAAAGTTTGCGCAAACTTTTCAGATTTCCACCAAATAAATACCCATTACAGAAGGCTCTGTGGCCGTTTTTGCAGATTATCCGCTGAATGTTTCATTCAACGGATAGTTGGTTGTTTCTTTGTGGCGGATAAAACTTGTCGTCATAAACTTTATTGCTATGAAGAGTCTGATATTTAAGGAGTTGAAACTCACTGCATGGATTGTTTCCCTGCCGCTGCTTTTCTCCTGCGAGAAGGAGATTCATCTGAAACCCGTCGAAACGGAGGGGAGTCCTGTCACTCTCGACGTTGTCGCGGAAATGCTTTCTGAACTGCCGCTTGAACAGGAACATTTCCGGGAAGTCCATTCCGCCGTGGAATCCTCGTCCGGGAACGGATATGACGAGGAATACACTATGTCGGATCTGTTCGCCTCCCCGGGGAAGGGCGTGGGAGACACGC
This sequence comes from bacterium, assembly GCA_963615405.1. Lineage (GTDB taxonomy): Bacteria > Bacteroidota > Bacteroidia > Bacteroidales > UBA932 > Cryptobacteroides. The sequence continues at coordinate 25,534 of CAVEHG010000001.1, forward strand.
CTACGAAGGCCGCCTCCACTTCCAAGGCCTTTTTGCGGCCTCTGCGTGAACTGATCCGGGAGCACGTCCGTTCGTCCGTGGCCACCAAAGCCGCCGGGGATTCCGCCTACGGGGACGATGCCGAGGCCTATCTTGCCGCCCTTGAATCGTCCGATGTGCAGATTTACTGGCCGTACTCCGAAAACTGGGACGGAGAGTCTTTGCCAGTCTTTACCTTCGACCCCGGAGACGGTTCGGAGATCAATTTCGGCTACCGGGTCCTGAAGGACGAGTTCGGGGAAACCACCATAGAGAAGATAGAGGTGACGGAGGACTATGCCGAGAAGAACCCGGTCTGGGTGGTGAACAGGAACTCGGACTGCGGTTTCACCTCGCTCGAAATAATGCGCCGGGAACATCCTGAATGGGAAAACGGGGGCGGCGCGCTGATTGTCGGCGGCAAGAGACAGGCAGGCGGCGTTCCGCATCTCGCTGATTCAGGCGTGTCCGGATTCGCCGGCGGTTCCACGGACATCACCGGCGGTTCCACAGACATCACCGGCAGTTTTACAGACATCGCCGGAGACTCCACGGACATCGCCGGAGGAATAACGACAAAAACCGGCGGAACCGGGCTTAAGACACTTGTGCTCAAGGAATTCACTATGAAGCGCAATTACGACTGCTGGTTTGCCGGAGGCTCGGAGTTTTTCATCAAGGCGGGTTCCGTCTCTGATTTCAGCGCTGCCACGGAGGCTGAACTGAAACTCTACAGCCCGATGGTTACGGACTTTATGCTGGTGGTCAAGCGCAATCAGAAAGGGCAGGCGCTGCCGTTCAACACGGTGCTGATCTCCGACTGGTCGGAGCAGCTGGACAAGGTGGCGTTTATGATTGTCGAAGATGACGGCGGCAGCGTAGATCAGTGGAAATGTTCCGCCGTGGTCAAAATCAAGTCAAAAAGTTACGGATTCGACATCTCGCTTCCGTTCAACTCCCGTGACGACATCGTCTGGCGCGGTCAGCTCAGCCGCCGCTATATCGATGCCACCAATAATCTTGTCGGACATTTCGGGGACGTGGATATAACCTTCGAGGTCATTGAACTATAGGCGGGCGCATTTTATGATCATCTCGCAGGCAGAATGACCATCTCGCAGTTCCGGCAGTCGAATTCGAGGCGGAGGAGACGGCCGTTGTTGCGGAGAAAGAGACCTCCGCTGAGGTCGCGGGCGGCGGCGAAGGCTTTGTAGGCCGGTGTCTTGCGGCAAATTCCGAGTTCGTGGAGGAGACAGTATTTGCTGCGCATAAGTTCCGGTTCGCCGCCTTCCTGGAGTTTGCAGTTATCCCCATGTGTGTGACGGTCTCCGTTCTCCTTTTGAGCTGTTTTCTCCTTTTGATCTATTTGCGGGTTTTCGCTGCAGTCCCGGAGTGACAGCCCCCTGTTTGCGCACTCTATGGACGGTTCCACGGTCTCCGCTCCGAGGCGGCGGTAGAAACCGGCGGCAAGAGCGTTTGCGACGTCTTTCTTGTAGCTGATGTGCCCGTGGAATTTCAGGGGTTCAGGCAGGCAGTTCCTGATTGACGCGCGGTTCATCGGACGGGATTTGCAGGGGAGTGAGTCCAACTTTTCTGCGACAGCGCGGCGGATGCCGTTGAGCTGTGCCGCTGACATCATCGGGATGTCCTCCCCGCAGGCGATCCCGCTCACGGAAAATCTGTATATGCCCGCATCCTTGCCGAGCTGCCCGGAAATCATCCCGAACATACGCTCCCTGTTTCTCGCCGGTTCAGCCTCGATTTCTTCGGAGTAAAGAATCTCGCGTCCGTCTTCACTTGTGGCCAGCACCTTCAGAGTGAAGTGCCCGCAGGCTGCCCGGAAGGTCCCGTGGTCAGCTCCGCTGCAAGTCCCGCAGTCAGCCCCAGTCCCTGCCCCGCTGATCTCCACTGAAAGCCCGACGGCAATTCTGCGCACCGCCCCCCTTTCGAGCTCCTTTTCAAAGGAGGTGTCAAGGTTGCGGTGGAGTTTCGTCCCCGGAACGAGCCCGTCGGCCGCTCTGCAGAAAATGGTGTTCCCTTCGCAGACATCCGCTCTGAATCCGGCTTCCCTGCCGTCGGGGCCTATGAACGAGAATCCGTCGCCGTTGTGGAACTGCAGATAACCGGAGGCGTCCCTTCCAGCGGTTTGTATGTTTGAATCCGGATTGCTGCCAGCTTGCCGCGCAGGCTTCACGCTTATTCTAACCCCGCCCTTTGTGCGGACCGCTGCGGAAACCGTTCCGACCTCCTCCCCGAGAGCCTTCCCCGCATCGAGGCAGGCCCAGCGTCCGCGTCTGCCGTCGAAGAAGAGTTGCGTAAATCCACGGTTGAAGCTCTTGGAAGGGGCCGGAGTGAATCCCCGTTCGACGTGTCCGAACGATGCACGGCGGTACTTGTCCGGATGGCCGGCCACGATGCGGTCAAGAGCCTGTGAATACGCCGCAACGATGTTTCTTACATAGGAGATGTTTTTGAGCCTTCCCTCAATCTTGAAGGAGCCCACTCCGCCTCCGGCCATTTCCGGCAGCCTGTCGAGAAGGTTCAAATCCCGCAGAGACAGCAGAGTCCTGTCCGTGGCAAGCGTCTTTCCCTGTGTGTTTGCGACCGGCTTCCCCAGTGCATCCACGAGGTCATATCTCGACCTGCACGCCTGCACACATTCGCCCCTGTTCGCGCTCCTCCCGCTCAGCATTTCTGAAAGATAGCACTCTCCGCTGTAGCACACGCACAGCGCTCCGTGCACGAACGCCTCCACCTCGCAGTTTACGGCAGAGCATATTTCCCGGACAGTAGCCATCGGCAGTTCCCTCTCAAGCACAATCCTCGAAAATCCCAGAGCGTCCATTCTCCGGGCATCCTCCACTGTCCTGATTGAACACTGGGTCGAGGCGTGCAGCGGAATGGACAGTCTCTCCGGGTGCTCCGCCTCGAAGGCCGGAAGCGCGAAATCCTGCACAATCAGAGCGTCCGCCCCGGCCTCCTGCATCTGCACGGCCAGCGCGAGCGCATCCTCAAGTTCGCTGTCAAAAATTATTGTATTGAGGGTCACGAACACCCTTGCCCCGTACCGGTGGGCATAGCTGCAGAGTCTGCGGATGTCCTCCACGCTGTTTCCGGCCGCCTGCCTTGCCCCGAAAGCCGGCCCGGCAAGATAAACGGCATCGGCACCGCAGTCAATGGCCGCGATGCCGATTTCAACGTTTCTTGCAGGGGCAAGCAGTTCGAGTTCCCTCATTTTGCCGTCAGAGCGAGAGCCCCCTACTTCTGAAGTGCGGCAATCTGTGCCTTCGCAACTTCAGTGTATTTCGGATTTGTCAGAATCTGCTGGTAGTATTCGATGGCCTTGTCCTTGTTTCCAGCCTTCTGATAGGAAACAGCCAGAGTGCACTTGATGTCGTCAGCTTTCTTGTCGTTAGGGGCAATGGTGAGGAAGTTCTCGAATGCCTCGGTTGCCTTGTCGTCCTGTCCGAGTTTCTGTGCGGCCATTCCGGCGATGTAGCAGGCGTTGCCGCTTTGCAGAACCCCATTGGCCTTGAGCGCGGAATCATAGGCGGAAGCATAGTTCTTTGCCTTGAGAGCCGCCTGCGCTGACTTGAGGTACAGGGTGGAGAGCTGCTTGTCAGCCGCCTTCTCCTGACCGTTTGCCGCCGCTGCAGTGTAGGCTTCCACCGCTTTCTCCAGATTTCCGGCCTGTGCATAAGCCAGTCCGAGGCGAAGCTGTGCAGTGCCGTTGGTCGGATCAGCCGTCACGATGTCATTGTAGGCGGCAATGGCTCCTTCAAAATTCTTCGCATTGAGAAGATTGTTCGCCTTGTTCATAAGAACCTGCGGTTTGAGCGCTTCAGCGTCTTCAACCACCTCGGTCACTCCATATTCCTTTGCCTGTGCGATGGCCTCGTCGATCTCTGCGAGTCCCTTGTCGAAATCACCGCCCTTGATTGTCTCCTTTGCGGTGCTGAACATAATTTTAGGGATATATTCCTTGCAGTTGTTCACGATTTCCGCCCCTTCCTCTCCGCAGGCCTCAGCCATTGTGAGCGCTGCCTTGAAATTTTCGATGGCCTCGGCGTTGTTTCCTGCCTGAAGCGCCATGGCTCCGTTGTTGTAAGTCTCAGTGGCCTGCGCCATATCCTGCGCAGAAACGGCAACCGCAGATGCGAGGGCTGTCGCGATGATAAGCAAAACTTTCTTCATAACAATATGATTTTATCCGTTTTCAGTACGCGCCGCCTTCCCCGAACCTTTTTGCCAAATCGCCTCGATTCCGTGTCTGCAGACAGCCTGCACAGGCGGCACGAACCGCAAATTTAACATATATTTCTCACATAACCAATCCTCCAGTCAGAATTTGCACTAACTTTGCAGGGAAACGAGGAATACAGGTTATACAGGATAAAATGAAAAATATATACGGAATCATATTGGCTGCAGCGGTGTTTTTCGCTGCCGGTTTGTCTGATGCGGAGGCTCAGGGCACAGGAAAATTGCCGTCAGATCCGAAGATTTCGGAGGGAACCTTTCCGAACGGGATGAGCTGGTATGTCGCAGAGAATCCTGCGGAAAAGGGTTTCGCTGATTTTGCACTCGTGTGCCGCCACCCTGCGGATTCCCGGGACTATGTCGGAGCATCGCGCCGAATACTCTCCGCCCGGGGGAGGCTCCGTAACAGGAATCTTCAGAAATTCCTATCTTCCAATGCCGTGGCACCGACGGAGAAAGGCTATGCCGAGTACTCGGACGATGCGGTGACGTTCCGTTTCGAGAATGTTATGCTCCAGCGCAGTCCGTCCCTTGCGGATTCCCTGCTTCTTGCCGTTTTCGGAGTTGCCGGCGAACTCTCCTCCGGTGTCGTGACTGAGACGGACAGCCTCCATTTCCCGCTTGAGGATATGGCTGTGATAGTTTCCGGCGATGTGAACAAGGGGGAACTTGTCACGAAGATGGGAATATTTTCACTGATGGTACCTGATAAGGCCTCCGATCCGGCCGCTTTTGCCATCCCCAAAGACCCTGCCCCCAAGGACCCCGCTGCTTCGGCCGTGACCGCCGTCCCCGTGACTCCGGAGGATGTGAACGGCATCGGGAAACCCGCCAGAAAGGTTGAGGTCACCGTCGACACTCTCGGAAATGTGTGCCGCATTTCCGCATCCTTCCGCTTTCCGGGAGTTCCCGGGGAATTCAGACGGACTCCGCGGTTTGCCGTGGTCGGCAAAATGTCGGAAACATTCCGCTTTATTGCCGAAAACAGGCTTCGGGATGCACTGAATGCCCTGGAGATTCCGTTTGCGGAGATCCGTTCGGAGCATATCTCGCTGGCGGAAGTTTCCGGATCAGATGCTTCCGGATCAGATGCTTCCGGATCAGATGCATTCGGGAGCGGCGCTTCCGGATACGACTCCATAGACCTGTCTTTCTGTGTACCTGTCGGGGATTCCGATGCCGCGGTGCGTTGTTTCGGCGGGGTTCTCGGTGCGCTTGACAGGGGAGAGATAAGTGTCGGCGACATAATCATTTCCTCGGCTTTGTATGACGAAAAGTGCTATGTTTCAACATCCTGTGCGGTAAAAAATTCCGAATATCAGAGAATATGTTCAGCGGCGTTTCTCAACGGCGCCCCCCTTGTTACAGAGGCCCGGCTCTGTGGATTCTGCCAGTCGAAAGCGCTTCCGGACACATTGCAGCTTCGGCTGATGAAGGGATTTGCAGAGGCTCTGCTTGCTCCGGACGACAGCTGCGAGGCTTTCCTTGCCGGATGGAACGGTGATTCGGCCATCCATGGACAGAAACCTGACGGACAGAAACTCTCTTTTCAGGACACGCTTCTGCTTCCGGCCCCGTCACTAAAAAAATCCAGGGTCAGAACAGGAAAGGAACTGATGTCCGGCGGCGAGATCTGGACCTTCCAGAACGGTCTCAAAGTCTATTACAAACGCGTCCCGGGGGCGAAGAACCTTTGCTGGGCGCTGAATGTTGACAAGGGCTATGCTTCCGCGGAAGAGCTCGTTCCGGGCGAGGCCGCATTTCTTTCTGACCTGTTGAAGTGCCGTACCGTTCAGGGGATCGGCAACAGCGGAATGAGGAATATAATGACGGCTTCCGGCATCACCGCCGATGCAGAAGTCTCGCTCCACTCCACGACTCTGAAAGGGACTGCGGCTCCGCGAAGCCTCGACCTGCTTCTCAAAGGGCTTGTGGGAATGTTCCGGGGGAGTGTCACCGATTCTGCTGCCGTGGCCGGCCTGATGCGCACAGCTGCAGTGCAGCGCGAACTTGCCGTCGGCGGACGCGGTGCGCGGCTTGCCGGAATCGACAGCCTCATCTGTGCGGACAATCCCTGGTCCGGAGTGAAGATGTACAATAACTTCACCCGGGAGACAGCCATCAAGGCGGAACACCTGTTCAACGATGTGTTTTCTGACCTCGGAAACGGCTTCCTTGTGCTTTCCGGGGATATGGAGGCGTCTTCGCTCAAGAAGAAGCTTGCCTGGTATGCGGGGGAGTTTCCTGTGACGGAAAGGCAGGAAAACCGTTCCCGCGTGCGTTTCAGCCCCGTGTCCGGACAATCGACCAATTTTCGCCGCGGCCCCGAAGAAAGCATTGACGTGTTGCTCTCCGCCGCGCTTCCGATGAATGCCGCCAACCTCTGCGCATCACGTCTTGCCGTCTATATCCTTGAGGACAGCCTGCACGGAGCTCTTGTCGGAACAGGATTCCATGTGAAAATGTCTCCTTCGTTCATTATGTATCCGCAGGAGCGTTTCAGCGTGCTGGTCTCACTTGACAGGATTCCAGAGGACGGATTTGCCTGCGGGAGTCTGGAAGACAATGAAATACTCTCAGTTCTCGCCCGTCTCCGTTCGGCCCTTTCCGCTGTCCCTTCCCTTGAGTTGTCTCCGGCGGTTCTGAACGCCTGCAAGGCGCGGCTGAACAGTGAGCACGATGCCGAATCGGCCACTGCGGAGTACTGGAGGGATGCGCTTGTCACCCGCTATGCTGACGGCCGTGACTTCAGCACGAAGATAAACGGGAGAATGAATGCCGTGACCGCGGCTCAGGTGGATGAGGTACTCGAGAAACTCATTTCCGGCAGCCGGGTGGAATATGTGGTGATGAAGTAAATAACCCAATACGGGTAACCCACGAACACCCAACGCATTAGGGTACATGCGATAGTTAAATTGGATAACTCAAGTTTCGCAAATGCGAAACTTGACAAGGGCTTCTGCCCGCCGGCCGTGAGGCCGAAAAAATCCCCCTGACAGGGGGTGCAGGGGGTTCAGAAGAAAAAAAGTGCGTGGGATTTAACCCACCCCAATACGGGTAACCCACGAACACCCAACGCATTAGGGTACATGCGAAACTTAAATGTATAGCGAAATTTAAATTGGATAAGGTGATGAGCAAGGAATACGACTCGATAATTCAGATAGACGACAAACTCGTGTCGGGCGAGATTCTGTTGGAATACTTTGCCTGCGACTACGCCAAATGCAAGGGAATCTGCTGTGTGATAGGCGACAGCGGCGCTCCGCTGCTTGAATGTGAGCTTCCGGCTCTCGAAAAGAACTACGGTCAGTTCTGCCGGGCTATGTCCGAAGAGGGACGCCGGGCTGTGGACGAAAAAGGCTTCTTCGAAATCGACATCGACGGCGACCTCGTCACTCCGCTTGTTCCAGGCTCAGAGGAATGTGCCTACTGCCGCCGCGATTCCGAAGGCAACTGCCTGTGCGCCATCGAGGAACAGTGGAACAAAGGGAACGGCGACTTCTGCAAGCCCATTTCCTGCCGGCTCTACCCGATCCGCCTCTCGACCCTGTCCAATGGAATGACCGCACTGAACCTTCACCGCTGGGACATCTGCCGCGATGCCTTCACCAACGGCCGGCGCAAAAAAATCCGTGTCTATCAGTTCCTTAAGGCTCCGCTCATCCACTTTTTCGGCGAGGATTTCTACGCCGCCCTTGACGCTGCCGCCCGCAATCTGCTGTGAGACAATCCTGCAGCATGGTCCCGTGAAATACGCCGAAAAATTTTACTATCTTTGACGTCAGCAACTAATACATAATCAATATGAAACGAATCATTAAGGCTGTCCTTCCGCTAACTTTGTCTTTCGCCATCCTGGGCGGGTGCAACAAACTGAGCTCAGAACTGGAGGATCTGAGAAACTCTCTCGAAACTGTCGACAGCAAGATCAACTCCCTTTCGGAGCGTCTTGATGCAATTGAGAACACTCAGTTGAAGAACCTTGAAACTCTGATTGCGTCCATCAAGACGGATATTGCCCTTCTGCAGTCCTCTGACAATGTCCAGACTGAAGCCATTGAGGCTCTGGAGTCGAAAATGTCGGAAATTTCCGAAGAACTGGCGAAGGTGAAAACTACGGTGTCTGCTCTGGAGGATAAGGACGGGGAGTTCTCCGATAAGATAGAAAGCATCAACACCAGGCTTGCGGGTCTCTCTTCCGAGATTGCTTCGCTTGAGTCTATCGTCGGGGATCTTAAGGAAAAGATGGAGGGCGAGGTGAGCGTGGAGCTTTCATATATTCCGAAATACACTGATCATAAGGAATACGTCCTGTACAAAAGAAGTGAGCTGTATATTTCCAACGGCACAACCTTGATGTTCGACATCCAGCCCCGAAGCGCGGCGGACTCCATCGTAAAGAATTGGCAGTCAACTCTTACGGCAAGGGCGATGTATTCCCACACCAAACCTGTCGACAATGCCTTTGTCTGTCTGGACATCATCGGAGCATCAGCCGAAGACGGTGTGCTTTCGGTTACCGTTTCTGCCGATAAATTGGGAAATGATTTCATTGTCGGTGGTGGCGCGTCAGTGGCAATAAAGGTCAATTCCGGCCGATTCATCGGACTTTCGGACTATGTGGAACTGGCACCGGAATTTGAGAGCACTGAAGAAAAAGAGCGTATCATTTACTTGCTCAAGACTTTCGATGTTGACGGCGACGGCCAGCCGGATGATATGGATAAGGTTACTGAGCTGAATGTTTCCGGTTTCGGCCTGTCATCATCTATCGACAATGTTCTCGCGGCGATGACGGCGCTGAAGACATTGAACTGTTCAAATAACGATCTGACTTCCATTGACTTGTCTCACAATACAGCACTGGAGTCGCTTGATGTGTCGAACAACGGCTCCCTCGCTGCGCTCGATGTGTCGAAAACTGTGAAATTGACAGTTTCAAAAGGGCAGAAACCGTCTATTTACAAGATAGGACAGTATGTTTCGATAGATGGCAACACGGGCATTGTATATCAGACATCTTCCCCGGCAATTGTCTCAACTGATGAATCCTCAAAACCTTGGGATTATTACGGGACTTCGACGGGAGCGACAAGCAGCGATGACGGAGTCGCCAATACGGACAAGATAGCTTCCGGCTCATCCGCCGCCAAATGGTGCAGGAATAAGGGCTCAGAATGGTATCTGCCGGCCCTGAATGAACTGAAGGTGATATATAACAACAAGTCAACGCTCAACGCCACGCTCTCCTCAATCGGCGGAACTCAGTTCGGAACAGGTAATTACCAGTCGTCTACCGAGCACACCGTTGAAGTCGCCTATAGCATCAATTTCAGTTCTGGAACTGAAAACCCTAACTTCACAAAGAGGAATTCCTTCAATGTTCGTGCGGTTCGGGCTTTATAAACCCTTCCATTGAGGACACGATGCGTGCGATATCCTTCGACGGGCCCTCAATCTCCACCCCGCCGAAAGTCGGCGTGACCGTGAGCCGGTCTTCCCAGAGACGGGCGATTCTGAGACCTGTCTTGCGGGCGCGGAAGCACAGATGTTCCGGCGTTTCGCTCTCAAGGCGGTAGTCCCCGCGCCATTCGAAATATTCCTTCACCCTGGCGGAAACCTCATTCCATTCGCCGGGGATGCCGACCTGCCGCTTCTGGTAGCCGAACTTCGGATAGACGGCGGAAAAGACCAGGAAAACTCCGGCAATTTCGAGTACGGAGATCCATCCGCGGATGAAAAGCCCTTCGACGCCGTTGTCTGTGGGCACGAACTTTGTGAATACGAGCGCGCTGATTACCAGCACAAACAGAACCGCGAACCAGCAGAAATACTTGACTGCGCGGACGATATATCTTACGGTAGGTTTCATAGACACAAATATAGCTACAATTCACATATTTTGCGTAAATTCGCACCATAATATCAACAAAATCAGTAAAACGGCATTACTATGGAAGAGAACAGTTTCAAGGAAGAGAAAAATCTCAAAAAAGTGACATACATCCTCCTTGCTGTGGCGGTCATTCTGGCCGGCGTTCTGGCATATATCTGGATTCAGAAATCGTCGCTCGTGAACGAACTTCAGGAGGAAAAACAGGAACTTACGGAGCAGATGATTGCGCTTCAGAGCGACTATGCCACACTTTCATCTGACTATGACACAATCAATTCGCAGCTCGACTCCTCACGCGAGGAAGTAAATCAGCTGATTGAGAGAATAAAGAAGACCGACGCGACCAACCGCAGGAAAATGCGCCAATACGAGAAGGAACTCGGGACGCTGAGGAGCATAATGAAGAACTACATCGTCCAGATCGACTCCCTCAACACTCTGAACAAGAAACTTACGGCCGATGCGGCTGCAGCGCGCAGGGATGCCGCAGAGAGCAAGAAACGTTCAGAAGAGCTTTCCAAGACCGTCGAAAGCCTCTCTTCTCAGGTGGCCACAGGCTCGGTCATCAAGGCGCGCGGACTTTCAATCGCGGCCTACAACGCTTCCGGGAAGACAACCGACCGCAGCAGCAGGGTGGCTCAGTTCCAGATCCGTCTGAGTCTTGTGGAAAACGACCTTGCGCCGAAGGGCCCGGTGAGGATTTACATCCGCGTGAAGGATTCCGACGGAGTGCTGATTGCCGGCACAGAGCAGCGTCAGTTCGAGTTCGGAGGCGAGACTCTTGCAAGTTCAGCTTCCCGCGAGGTCGATTATCAGGGGACCGAGACGGATGTCGTGATTTATGTGAACGGCGTCAAGGACTGCAGCAAGGGAATCTATTCAGTCGAGGCCTGCACGGAGCAGTCTTCGCTCGGGACAGCCGAACTGATGCTCAGGTAGCAGGAATGATTTACGTCCACATCCCATTCTGCAAGTCATTCTGCACCTACTGCGGATTCTACTCGGAAACCGCTGACTGCTACGGGCGCTATGTCAACGCTCTGCTGCGGGAAATAGAATGTCGGAAATCGGAAATCGGAGGGACTGGGGATGTCAATACGCTGTATATAGGCGGCGGCACACCATCGGTGTTGCCGCTGCCTCTGCTTTCAAAGCTTGTCGAGGCGCTGAAGGAAGCCGCCGGAGTGGAGAAATTCGACGAGTTCACCATCGAGGTGAATCCGGACGATGTTGTGCGGGGGTCTTTGACGCCTGACTGTTCGGGGCAGGGCTTTTCGGGTCGGGGATCTTCGATGCGGGGGGCTTCGGCGCAGGGGAGCGGATACCCGGAGGCTCTGAAAGAATTGGGCGTGACCCGCGTGAGTGTAGGAATCCAGTCTTTTCACGATCCGGTGCTCAAATGGATGAACCGCCGCCACGACGGGAAGACGGCAAAGCTGGCGCTTCAGAGCCTCTTCGATGCTGGAATCGAGGAGGTCAGCGCGGATCTGATTTTCGGCCTGCCGGAAGTGCGGACAGGTGATGGCGGCCCTGCCGGACAGCGGCACGGAGCCGCCGGACAAAAGAGTGAATCCCCGGGACAAGAGCCTGATGGGCAATATGTTCCGCTGCTGTCGGATGAACTGTGGCGCAGAACTGTCGGGGAAATCTGTTCGCTTGGCAGGGGACACAATCTGCACGTGTCCGCGTACCAGCTTTCCGTGGAGCCGGATTCCGCCCTTGAAAAGATGATTGAAGACGGGCGCTGCCGGGAACTTCCCGATGAGGACTGCGAACGCCAGTACGACATTCTGTGCAGGACGATGGCCGATGCGGGGTACAACCACTACGAAATTTCGAATTTCGCGAAGCCCGGCCACGAGGCAAGGCACAACTCGGCCTACTGGCGGCACGTACCCTATGTCGGTTTCGGCCCGGGTGCACATTCTCTTGAACTGCTTCCCGGCGGCGGACGGCGGCGCAGCTGGAACAATCCGGACCTGGCGCAGTACCTTGAAACCTGTGCGCCGGAGCGCGGCTGCCGGGGAAATTTTGAGGATAATCCGGAGGCCAATTTCGAAGCCCTGCGCGGCTGCGAAACGCTTTCCCGGGAACAGATTGCCCTTGAGAACGTGATGCTTGGACTTCGGACATCGGCAGGATGCACGCTGAGGGAACTTGAGGAAGCCTGCAATGCGGATGCTCTCCGGAGGGCGGTGGCGGACGGCCATCTCATCCCTGTCGGCCATATCGTTCCGGCCAGTCATCCCGTCCCTGACGGAGGTCGTAAAACTGCCGGAACTCCCGGGTCTGACGGAGCCCAGGGATCTGCCGGAACTCCCGGGCCAGCCGGAGCCCAGGGACCTGCGGCTGCATATTACCGGATTCCGGAAAAATATTTCTTCATTTCAGACAATATAATTTCTTCTCTTGTGAGCGGAAGCCGGTAGACAATGGATGTCGGAATGCGGCAGACCTCATTTAAACACCTTGAGAATACAGATAACGCTTTGTAAATCTGAACAATATGGAAAATATCTATGCGCAGAGAATTGCCCGGCTCAGGGCGATGATGAAGGAAAACGGCTGGGACGCGGTGCTTGTGGGTGCCTCTGACCCCCATTGCAGCGAGTATCCTGCCGCACGCTGGAAGCAGGTGGAGTGGCTGACGGGATTCACCGGTGAGGCCGCAAGCGTCGTCGTGACCCGGAGCCACGCCGGACTCTGGACCGACACTCGCTATTTCATCCAGGCTGTCACTCAGCTCGAAGGGACTGGCGTGGAACTGCACAAACTCCGTGTCCCGGATGCGGTCCCGATCCCGCAGTGGCTGGCGGAGAATGTCGATTTCATCATCGGAGCGCCGTCTGCTCCGTCCTACTGGCTCGGCGGAGGAACCTGTCCGCGAAAACTCAATCTCGTTCTCGACGGCCTGTGCTGGAGTGCGGACGAGGTGCTCGCGATTGACGGCGCACTTTCGGGAGCGACGGCCGACAACGATTTCCGCTACGAAATCATCTCACGTCCCGATTTTCTGGAGGCTCTGTGGACGGACCGTCCTGCTGTTCCGGTGACCCCGGTGCAGACTCTCGACCTTGAGATTTCCGGCAGCGAGGATCGTCTGTCAAAGATCGGCTGGCTGCGCAAGTGGATGCTCAGGAACGATGTGGACAACTTCCTCGTGACGGCTCTCGACGAAATCGCCTGGCTTCTGAACGTCCGTGCGAACGACATAGAATATAATCCTTATGTGATATCATATCTCCTTGTGTCTCAGGACAATGTGCACTGGTTTGTCCGGAAGGCGGGATATGACGAAGATGGCGACACCCCTGACAGCTTCGAAGAAATTGCCTCCGATGACGTGAGCATAGAGGACTATGGCGCGGTGGAGACGGCTCTCGGCGAAATCGGGCCGGAAGAGTCGCTGTTTGTCGATCCATCTTCATTGAACTGGCAGCTTTTCAGTTTCATCTCCTCCGTCTGCTCCGTGGAACAGGATGCCGTCGCAAGTTCGGCGGAATCCGAAGCCTCCGCAAAATTCCGCACCGGGAAATCACCTGTGATTCTGCGCAAGGCGGTGAAGGAAGACTCTGAAATAGAGCATCTTCGCGAGACCTTCATTGAGGACGGGCTTGCGGTTGAGCGCTTCCTCAAATGGCTTGAGGACAATGTCGCCGCAGCGGAAAGGGGAGAGTCCGGTCCGGTCAGCGAATGGGACGCGTCGGTGAAACTCAGTTCGCTGCGTGCCGAAATCCCCGGCTACAGAGGTGACAGTTTTGAGAATATCTCGGCCTACGGACCTTCAGCCGCGCTTCCGCATTATGTGACTCCGGCGAAGGGCTCGCGGATAATCGAAGGGCACGGACTCTATCTCACGGATTCCGGCGGACAGTACCTCACCGGAACGACCGACATCACCCGCACCGTTCCGATGGGCCTCTGTACTGAACTTGAAAGAGAGGACTACACCCTTGTCCTCAAGGGAATGATTGACCTTTCGACTGCAGTTTTCCCGAAGGGCACGGCAGGCTGTCAGATTGACGCGCTTGCCCGGGGCCCGCTCTGGAAGGCGAGACGAAATTTCGGCCACGGGACCGGGCACGGCATCGGCTACTACCTCGGCGTGCACGAAGGCCCGCAGGACATCCGGCAGAACTTCAACACCCAGCCGCTGCTGCCGGGAATGGTCACATCGAACGAACCGGGCCTCTACCGCGCCGGAATGCACGGCATCCGCCACGAGAATGTCGTTCTCACGGTTCAGGACCGCATACCTTCCGTAAATCCTACCGGCTGTAACGAATTCGGCGAATGGCTTCGTTTCGAGACTCTGACTTGTTGTCACATAGACACTTCGGCAGTCATTGCAGAACTTCTGACCGCCGAAGAAAGGGACTGGCTCAATGCCTACAACGCCTCCGTCTATGCCCGCCTCGCTCCCCGCATGACCCCCGAAGAAGCCTCCTGGCTGGCCTCCAAAACGGAGAAACTGTAAAAGTCCTCTGAAGGCGAAAGAAAGCGAAGTCCCGGGAGACCCGACGCGATTTTTTTATGAGTGGAGGGCTCCCGGGACTTCGCCTTGAGCCCAGGCTGATGAGTTTCCCGGCCTTGCCTTGAGCCGCCGGCTTCTGAAAATTACTTGGTGTAGTTTATCAGGTTTCCGCTGAGATACTGGTCATAGGCCGTCATATCGATGAGCCCGTGGCCAGACAGGTTGAACAGGATCACCTTGCTTTCGCCGGCCTCCTTGCAGCGGTTCGCCTCGTCAATGGCCGCAGCAATCGCGTGGCACGACTCCGGAGCCGGAATGATTCCCTCGGATTTAGCGAAGAGCACACCTGCGGCGAACGAATCAAGCTGCTGGATGTCAGCCGATTCCATCAGACCGTCCTTCAGAAGCTGCGACACGACCGCTCCGGCTCCGTGATAACGCAGACCGCCGGCGTGGATGTTAGCCGGAATGAAATCGTGCCCGAGCGAATACATCGGAATCAGCGGAGTCAGCCCGCTCTCGTCCCCGAAGTCATAGCCGAACTTTCCCTGGCTGAGCTTCGGACAGCTTGCGGGCTCCGCCGCGATGAACCTGGTCTTCCTTCCGTCAAAGAGATTGTGCCTCATAAACGGAAACGAAATGCCGCTGAAATTCGACCCGCCGCCGAAGCAGCCTATCACGATGTCCGGATATTCCCCGGCCATCTCCATCTGCTTTTCCGCCTCAAGCCCGATGACCGTCTGGTGCAGCCCCACGTGGCTCATCACCGAACCGAGAGTGTATTTGCACCTCTCCGGCGTCGTCATCGCGAGCTCCACGGCCTCCGAAATGGCAGTTCCCAGCGAGCCCTGATGATAGGGATTCTTCGTCAGTATGTCCTTGCCGGCACGGGTGGACATTGACGGAGACGGGGTCACCTGCGCTCCGAAAAGCTGCATCATCGAGCGCCGGTAAGGCTTCTGCTCATAGGAAATCTTCACCTGATAGACGGCGGCCTCAAGCCCGAAAAGCCTTGCCGCATAGGAAAGCGCCGTACCCCACTGGCCCGCTCCGGTCTCCGTGGTGACATTAGTGATGCCCTCCTCCTTGCAGTAATATGCCTGGGCGAGCGCCGAATTCAGCTTGTGCGAGCCGACCGGGCTGACGCTCTCGTTCTTGAAATAGATGTGAGCCGGCGTGTCCAGCGCCTTTTCGAGGCCGTATGCGCGTACAAGCGGGGTTGAGCGGTAGTAAGTGTAATATTCCCGGACTTTCTCCGGAATGTCGATCCACCTGTCTTTCAGATTCAGTTCCTGCCTCACGCATTCGCGGCAGAACAGCACCGCCATCTCGTCCTCGGTGACAGGCTTGTGCGTCGCCGAATTGAGCATCGGCTGCGGCTTGTGGGGCATATCCGCCTGAATGTTGTACCATTGCGTCGGAATCTCATTCTCCTGCAAAAAGAATCTTTTCTGTTTCATATTATCTTTAATTTAAGTTTCGCATGTACAAAAAAAACAAGCGGTGACCCGTCTGTGAGTCACCGCTTTTCTTATTCTGTGATTTCGTCCGCTATGCGAGGCACGGGCAGCAGTTGTGGATGCATACTGAAACTGCGACAGTCGCGAAGCCAAGGAAAATCAGAGTTGCAAAGATGTAGGCGATGACCTTGAGTCTCTTGAGCCAGATTGTATTGTTCCATCCGAGGGTCTGGAATGCGCTCCAGAAACCGTGGGTGAGGTGGAACCAGATGGCTCCGAACCAGACAAGGTACAGAACCGTAACCCACCATCGTCCGAAAGTGGCGTCGAGAAGGTCGTACGGATTGCTCTGTGTTCCGCCTGTGAAGTCCTGAAGCTGCATATCAGCCCAGAAATGGGTGAGGTGGAAAGCGATGAATCCGAGGATTATGATTCCGAGTACAATCATATTCTTTGCGGCGAAAGAGTCTGCCTTCGCCTTGCTTGCAACGGCATAGCGGCAAACTCCTCCGCGAGCCTGAAGGTTAGTCCAGGTGAGGTAGCAGCCGTAGAAGATGTGGATGACGAATCCGAGCGCGAGCACCGGCACCATCAGGGTCACGATCGGGAGCGACATAAAGTCGCATCCGAGCTGGAAAAGACCGTCTGCCGCACCATATTCTCCGGTAATGAGGTCAATCACTGCAAAGAGGTTGATGCTCACGTGAAGAAGAAGGAAAATGATGAGGAAAAGCCCCGAAATGCTCATTATGAGCTTCTTCCCGATTGAGGATGTAAAGATGTTGGCCATAGAATGTTCTGTCAATAATTCAGTTCCAAATGTGCGGGTTTGAATACGCGGATTTGATTTTAGCGGTGCAAAGATATATTCTTTCTTCCAACTTTCATAATTATTCGCGGAATTTGTTTTTCAATTGCTGATGATTTTGAACTGTTTTAGCCCAAAGACAGAGAAATAAAATGGTGCACGGGGAGGCAGCCGGACGAAAAAGAAGATGACCCGGGAAGTCGGAATTTGACTTCGGGGCCATCCTCTTGATTGTTTCTTATGGGCGGGGAGTTCTACTCGCCTTCGGATGAAGATGCTGCTTCAAAGAGGACCAC
>CAVEHG010000002.1:0-18388 GCA_963615405.1 bacterium
AAAAATTGTTTTGAATAAATCATACAGATTCTTAATTTTGCCGGTTACAATAAAAACAACCCTCTTTCTCCGGGGCATATGAATCTTTCCGGGGCCTGTGATATGGATACGATGACGAAAAAATACGATATTCCCGACATAACGATAGCGATTGACGGATATTCCTCGACAGGGAAGAGTTCGTTCGCCAAACTCATATCCTCGAAACTTTCGTTCCTCTACCTCGATTCCGGGGCACTCTACCGGGCTGTGGCGCTGTATGCCATAGAAAACGGACTTATTTCCGAGGACAGCGCCATTGACGTGCCAGCTCTCACGGAGGCTCTGAAAACGCTTGACGTGCATTTCGAAAATCACGGGAAGGGGAGCCGGACCTATATGGGCGAGCGCTGTGTGGAGCAGAAAATCCGCACTCTGAAGGTCTCGGGGAAGGTCAGTCCGGTGTCTGCTGTGCCCGAGGTACGGGAATATGTGAACGCGAAACTTCGCGAATTCGGACGCGGCGGCCGGATCGTTATGGACGGAAGGGATATCGGGACCACTGTGTTTCCGAACGCTGAACTCAAGATTTTTATGACGGCGGATCCTCTGGTGAGGGCACGCCGGCGTGCGGCGGAGATGGAAGCGAAGGGGGAGAGCGTGAACCTTGAGGATGTGCTCGCGAACCTGAAAGAACGCGACTACATCGATTCTCACCGGGCGGTTTCTCCGCTGAAAAAGGCCTCCGACGCGATTGAACTGGACAATTCCGAGATGACGATGGAGGAGCAGATGGAATGGGTGATGCAGGTCATCAGGGAAAGATTCCAGAAGCAGGGACACGGAATTTAAGAATATCCGCCGGGATTACACCCGGTCGGAGCAGATGCGAAACTTAAGATTTTGAAATGGGTCGGGGAGCGACAGTTGACATAGACAAGAACTCGGGATTCTGTGCCGGGGTCATCCGCGCTGTCAACATCGCGGAGGAAAAACTTGAGCACGGGAACGGCAAGAAGATATTTTCTCTCGGAGCCATCGTGCACAACGAGGCGGTGCTCTCCGGGCTTGAGAGGGCCGGTCTCGTGACGATAGACAGGGACGACCTCGATGATATGCAGCCGGTGGAGAATTCGGAACTGATCATCCGGGCACACGGGGAGCCGCCTGCGACATACGCGAGAGTCGGGGCTCTCGGATTTGAAGTCGTGGACTGCACCTGTCCGGTGGTGCTCAAACTTCAGAAGCGTATCCGCACGGCCTATCTGCAGCAGAAGAAGGCCGGGGAAGGGCAGATCGTCATTTTCGGGAAAGTCGGCCACGCGGAGGTTCTCGGGCTGGTCGGGCAGACGGACGGGGAGGCCATCGTGGTGGAGAATATGCAGATGCTGGAGGAAGCCGTCGCCGACGGAAGAATACGCTCCTGCACCCCGACAGAGATTTTCAGCCAGACGACCAAGAGTCCTGGAGAGTACGACAAGGTCTGCGCCAGGCTTGCCGGAGTGGACGGACTTCAGACGCGCCTCAAGGTTCACGACACGATTTGCCGGCAGGTGGCCACCAGGCACGAAAAACTTTCCGCCTTTGCCCGCAGCCACGATGTTCTCGTCTTTGTCTGCGGGAAGTCAAGTTCCAACGGCAAGGTGCTCTGCGAATTCTGCAAATCGGTGAACATCAGGACCTACAACATCAGTTCGGTCGAGGAGATCAGCGGCGAATGGTTCCGCGAGGACGACAGAATAGGAGTCTGCGGAGCATCGTCCACCCCGAAATGGCTGCTTGAGGAAACGGCGGCGAGAATTCGGGATATTTTGCAGAAAGACAATAAAATGCTACCTTTGCGCGGCGAAAACGCGGAATGACAACCGTCGCGACCGCAAAGTTTGACAAAGGATAAAATCAAAACAGTTTCTAATAATATGGCAACAACAGCAGATTTCAAGAACGGGCTCTACCTTATGTACAACGGCAAGCCTTGTTCCATCGTATGGTTTCAGCACGTGAAACCGGGCAAAGGCCCTGCATTCGTGAAGGCGAAACTCCGCAATCTCGAGAACGGACGTATCCTTGAGAACACGTTCACGGCAGGTGTCAAGATTGACACGATCAATGTGGAGCGCCGCCCTTACCAGTTCCTCTACAAAGACGAAGACGGATTCAACTTCATGCACGAGGAGACTTATGAGCAGATCCACCTTGACACCGACCTCGTCGAAAATGCGGATCTTATGAAAGAGGGCCAGCACGTGGAGATGATGTTCCTCGCCGAGGACAATGACGAGCGCTGCCTCACCTGCGAACTTCCGACCTATGTCGAGCTTGAGGTGACCTACACCGAGCCTGCGGTAAAGGGAGACACCGCTTCGACTTCGGCTCTCAAGGAGTGCACGCTTGAAACCGGCGCTCTGATTATGGTTCCGCTTTTCATCAACCAGGGCGAGAAGATCCGCGTCAACACCGAGGACCGTTCCTACGGCGGACGCGTCGCCTAAGGCGGACAGTCTTAAAAGGCGAATTGCTGCGTTCTTCTCCTAACGAAACCGCACAAAAAAGAGGATGACTTTTGGGTCACCCTCTTTTTTGTGTTCGATGGAAAAGATGTTTACAACATCTATTCGACGGTAAACAGACCTAATTTATCCATATATTTCGTATAATCCCTCACATAGTACAGTGACGCATCGTGAGTTCCGGTGAAATGGACTTCCGTGGTGCCGCCTTTCCTCTTCGCCGTGAGATTGTAGGTGATGGCGCTGGAAGTAAGGGTGATGGAGCCTCCTGTAATAAAGTAGATTGATCCTGTGTAGGAGTTTTGGATATAAAGACGCGGCGCGCTGCTCTGCTTCAAAGGAATGAGGGTGTTGTCGCCGGCTGTGGCGGAATATGTAAATGTGCCGACATTGAACGGTGTGCTGCAGTAGTATTTACCGTAGTTCACTTCAAAGACATAATCCCCCTTTACATTGACTGCAAGGTTTACAGCGTATGAGTTGTTGACAGAGGTGAAACCGAAGTAGAACACATCGTTGCTCTCGTCAAAGGCTTTGCCGTAATAGAAAGCCGGATATTTCGAATTGAAGGTTTCGTTGAAGACTACGTCCACATCGTCAGGGGACGGCTGCAGCCCGGTCTCAAATTCCGGCAGATAAACGCTTTCGAATGTTCCGTCGTATGAGAAGTTAACTGCCGTCGTGGGGTCAAGCTCATAAGTCGCATCATCATATCTTGTCAGAACGAAATCTCCCTTGAAGGTGAAGCAGTAGGTGCCGTCCTCGTTCTTCGAAATGATCAGGGAAGGTGTCTTGCCTTCCTCAGGAGATATGTCCACCCAATCGCCGCCGATTCCGGCCGAGAAGCAGAAAGTCTGCGGATTTGCCTTGGTTGTTCCGCACGGATACGTGAGAGTCTCGTCAGTCGCCGGAACTTCGTAGGTAAATTCACCTGTCGGGAGCTCCGTGGTCTGGGACACAGAACCATAAACAGTAAGATTGATGCTCCTGAGGAATACAGGGTTGTCGTCATTGTCCTTTCTGGAGGCTATGAGTGAAACATACCATTCCTGTGCCCCGCCTGCGAAATAGGTGTTGTACTGACCGCAATAAGTATAGTTGTAGCACTCTGCGCCGAAGGATTTGTCGGCAATCTCGATCGCACCTTCGTATTTGTAGTTGTGGCGGACATCATCGCCGTCAAGGAGAATGGCTTTGACGGTGTAGGCTCCGCTTCCTCCGGTGACAGAGATTTCTCCGTCATAAATCGGAATCTCGCTGTCTTTGATTACGGTAGTGTAGTATTTCCTGTATCCGCTCGTAGGTTTGAGGGAGAAGGTGTTGTCTGCGTGCGTCCCGGCTGCATCGACTGTGAAAACTCCGGTAGGGAAAGCGTCTGTGCCGTTGTTCTTATCTGTTCCGGTGAGTACGAGAACCACTTCGGTGCCGTTTTCGTCAGAAAGGGTCAGCGCGAACTCATTGAAGGAGTTGTACGCGTATGTTTCCTCATCGTAAGGGTCCTGAGCTGAACCGAGATAGATGGCTTCGGCCTTTGTCACAGGCTCATAGCCGAACTCCTGGGTGACGGCATAGACTTGAGTCACGGTTCCTGCGGCAATTGTGACGTAACCCGTACGCTCGAGGGATGTGAGGTTCTCAGCCACTTTGATTCTGACGGTGCTCTCCTCCGGCTCGGATTTCGTCACCATCTTTGAAGCGGAAAGCCACGATGCGGCATCCTCGCTGACCGTGACGGTGTACTCGACATTGCTGTTGACAGGAATGGAGATTGACTGTTCCTCATTGCTGACGGTGATTGGAACCTCGGTGCCGAACTCGCTCTTGCCGGCCTGGCTGACTGTGAAGGAATATGATTTGGATGCTGAGGAAACCGTAACTTTGGCGCTGCGTGCATCGTATGTGTCATTGGCGGCGACAGTTATTGTGACGGTTCCTTCTCCGGCCTCGCCCGAAGCGATGTCAAATGAGACCCAATTCTTGTCCGAGGAAATTTCCCACGGGTTGTTGGTTGCAAAACTGATGGTCTGCGAAGCGCCTTCCACGCCTACCAGACTTGAGGACACGGTGACGACTTCAAGAACGTCCTCTTCCACTTCCTTTGCGCAGGAAGCTGTGGCCAGCAATCCAAGCGCGGCGGCCACGATGTAAAAATACTTTTTCATAATATAAAACATTAAGGTTTACATTTACTTGTTCATTAATCCAGGTTTCCGGGAATCCGGCACGCATTTCCTGGTTTTATGAATTTCCCTCCAGGCAGACGTCGATCACGTGGATAAGGAATTCAATCTTCCCCCGGACATATTTGTCCGAGGCCTTCGCTTTTCCGGAAACGAGAGCCTTCCGTGCGTTCCCGAGAGCCTTTCTCGCCACGATGTCCTGCCCTTCGGTGTCAACGGAAGAAACGGCTTCGAGCGGAATGAAATAGGATCGGGTTTTTGGACGGTCGTTATGGAAGGCAGTGTCGAAATTGGACTGCATCACAGGCGACAGCCCCATAAGGGCGCGTATGTAGCGGAAAATCATATCGTCTTCCTGCGGATTCAGTTTTCCTTTCACGACATCCGCAAAAAGGACAGACTGCACGTCGGAAAGGAATTCTTCGCGGGTGTAGCTGCCTCCCGCAATTCTGCAGGAGCGTTCAACAAACGGCAGACGCGTCATAAGCCTTGACTGTCCCAGGGCATTCATATAGGAGAGCTGGCTGAAAGTCGAATTGGCTCCTGCCATAATCAGAAGTTCCCTGTTCGAGTTCATCCAGTCCATATCGAGGAAAACTCCGAGCACCTTCGAAACAGCTTTTTTCTGCACATCCTCCGGCACGGCGCGGAGAAGTTCGGCCTTTGATCCGGCCGTCACCGGGTCTGAATAAACTCCTCCCACAAGCGGGTAAAGCATCCGGGCGCAGTCTATCATCTCGAGCCACACCCAGTCCGCATAGAGCTGACTGAACGCCGCCTCCGGAATGTCCGGTGAGGAGAACCATTTGTCAGCGTTTTGTGCGGCATATTTCATATGTGAGAACATAGCGTCAAACGCCTCGAACGCATCGGAGCCCAGGTCATACTCGTTCGCTCTCGGGTCTGGGTTGCTTTTCCTGAGAGGTACATAGAGGTATTCCCTCTGGCCCGCCCTGGATTCAATCAGCGAATCCAAAGCTTCCCCGTCAGGATAATCTCCGTAGAGCCAGTCGATGGCATATTCGTCGTACGGGCCGACCCTGTCAACTATTGTAACGACACCCTTTTCCCTGTCACCCGGGCGGGCGAGGAAATTGAAGAGGACATTATCCGTCACCGATGCTGTTATGCCGTGGACGGAAGTGAACCCGGGGTCGCGAAGTTCCTCCGGGGTGTAGGCGAGAGAGCCCGCGCAGTTGCGTCCGAGCCCGAGGCAGAAACCGAATGTCCTCATTATCTGAGCCTTAAGCACTTCGCATACGGCATCGTCAGGGAGATTGTAGCTTGTGTAGCGCGGATCAACATCGCCGATTGTGAACGAGGTGGAAAACAGCAGGCTCTGAAGATATTCCCCCGGAATGTTTATCGAGCAGTTCCTGATTTCGCCTGTACGGCTGTCGGAGCCCAGGCTCGCAGTGATGAATCTTCCGCCGCCGCCGCAGAAGGAAACGGTGCTTATTGTCGGGTTGAATGCGGAGAAAGTGCTGTCGGACGGATACGGAACAGCCTCCACGACGTCCCTCCCTATGCCTTCGGCCTTCCTGAAGGCAATGTTCCAGGCGCAAAGACCTTCCTGCACCGCCTTCTGCCAGGAAGCCGGCATAAGTGTGTCCACATAGATCCGGATCTTCCGTCCGTCCCTGATGTCCCACCTCCGGGCGATGGAAATGTTGCGGAATCCCTTCTCCGAGTCATAGCTTTGGGCGCGTACTGTCTTCAGTCCTATGCGGTCGTCAGCTTTGCGTACGGGCATCAGATTGTCTTCGAGAACGGAAAGGGTGGTCACTATTGTCGCGGACAGACGGGCGGAGAAGCCGGAATGGAGAGTTATGTCGTAGGTCGCTTCCTGTTCCACGGCAACGCTTCCCGGAAATGTCCGGACTGAATTGACCGATGAAAGTTCGTCAACTCTCGTACTCTCCACAATTATCCCCTTCCCAAGCCACGAGGCGTAAAGATCCACTGCGGTTTTGTCCGAAGAGTCAAACAGTTTGCTCGCATCAAAGACCACGGCGGAGGTGTCCGCATTGTGATGTTTTATGGGGAAGACATACTGGACGGCCTCGGAGCGTGAATTCTCCAGCGCGCGAATAATCGATGAATCCCTTTCGGAAACCAGGACCGGAAGGCGCGGGACAGTGAAAATGACCAGAGAATCCGTTCTGGAGACCCTGAAATCGGTTGAATTTCCTGTAATGTCAAGCCCCGGAGCGAAAATCGGATCGCTGCTCTCGGAAACGCGGCTTGAAAGGCAGATCTCCCGTCCAATCAGGGAGTCGGGATACTCGATGAAAATCTTGTCCCCGTCCTTGTAGACAGAAATCTCCCCTTTTGAGACCGTCAGTCCCTTCTTTGAGGTAAATTTCTCATAAGGGGTCTTCTCCGGAGCCGGAGCCTCGGTTTTATCTTTGTCTTTTTTCTTTTTTGAACGGCCTGAGGCCTCTCCCGCCATCAAAGCGCAGAGAGACAGCAACAGAAGGAATGCCGCGATATGTTTTGTGCCTTTTTTCATTTCGCGACGTTTTTAAGACTGTAGGAAATTGTGTCCATAAGCAGGTCGTAATGCGCCCTGTCGTCGGCTGACGCCCCTGCACGGCGCGCTTTCATCGTGTCGTAGGCTCTGCTGAGAACCGAATAGACAAAGGCGTGGGTGAAACTGCCCGCATTGAAAATCGCCCTCGGTATCCACTCGAATCCGCTGACGCTGTCGTAGTGCAGCTCTCCGGAAAGAAGGGAGTCGCCGCAGGCGAGTGTGCAGACCCTGTCTGAACAGAGACCGGCAGTGTGCACGTCCCCATTGCAGGTGATCTCCGGGAGCGAGTCGCTGAAACCTCTGGATTTGCTCCCCGGGGTCTTGAATGCCGCCATAGCCATATAAGTGTGGACAAATTCCTTCTGCAGAAGCCTTTCGTCCTGCGTGAGCTTCCCGCTCCCGGTGTTCCAGACGAACTTGAAAATCCTGTCCATACATTCTTCCAGGCTGTATTCCCGGGTCGAGACTCCGTCGGATTTGTCCGTCATATAAGGAGTGAGGAAAAGCATTGAGCGGATGGCGGAACGCACGGCAGCAGAAGGCTTTCCGATGATCGGGAGTGTCTTTGTGACCTTTTCCGAGTCAATCCAGTCGAGATCGCGGTACTGCTTCAGGATGAATTCCATCACCTCTTTCTGCTTCTCTGCCGGCACATTCGCATAGCGCGGATACGGGTCGCCGGCGAGGGATTCGTTGCGGTAGAGCCCGCCGATGTTGTAGAGGAGGTGGTTCATATACCTGAGGTACTGGTTCAGGACTGTGTTGTATATCCCGACGCGGAACTCATAATCCTTGTCCTCGGAGTCAGGAATCCAGTCGATGAAGTTGTTCAGAATGTATTTGAGGTTCTCGATTCCATATTCCGAGGCCTTCACAACGTCGTCTCCCAGATCCTCAGTCTGGCAACTCGGGTCGAAGAACAGGAAATACATCTGCTGCTTCCCGTAGCGGTAGAAAGGAGCGGCCTTGAGAGAGTCGCTGATCATCTGGGTGGTGACGGCGGTCTCCTCCTCAAACGATGAAGCGTCGAAAACCGGCTTGTAGCCCCAGCGGATGGCCCAGCGGTCGTAGGAGCCGAAACGTGGCGGGGTGAGCGAGACGCCCCTCTCGCGGTCTCCCGGCTGCGCGACATAGTTGAACCGCGCATAGTCCATTATGGAGGTGGTTGTGCCGTTCTTCGCGGTGAAGGACGGGCTGCGGAGAGAATCCACCGGTATCACTGCAGAGGCGCTCATATTGTGCATAAGTCCCAGAGTGTGACCCACTTCGTGTTTGATTACATACATAAGCGCGTCGCCGAGAACCTCCTGCGGGATCTTTCCGCTTCTCACTCTGGTGTCAGCCTGGGCGGTCTGGACATAAATCCAGTTGGTCAGAAGTTTTATCACATCGTGATAGACATACACCGAAGCGTTGATGATTTCTCCGCTCCGGGGGTCGGTCCACGACGGTCCCATCGCGTTCTGAACTCCGATCGGGGCGTACCGTATGCAGCTGTACTTTATGTTTTCAGGGTCGAAGGACGGGTCATCCTTGGGAAATTCCTTCGCTACGAGGGCGTTTTTGAAACCAATCTCCTCGAAGACCTCGTTCCACTGCTCCACTGCGTCCCTGATGTAGGGTTTCCACCACTCCGGGAAGTCGCTGTCGATGTAGAAAGTGATAGGCTTTACCGGCTCCACGGTTTCGCCCCTGCGATAGGCCGCGCTGTCCGACGGTTCAAGCCTCCAGCGGTTTGCGAAATAGACGGGGGATGAAGTCGAAACGGTGTTTCCGAACTTTGTCCTCTCCGTAAAGAAGTACCCGATGCGCGGGTCTGCGGTTCTCGGGTGATAAATCTCGCGCGGCAGAAGAAGAATGGAGCGGTTGAGCTCGGCCGTAAGGTTCTTTTTGTCCACCACCTTTGTCCCTTCATCGTCTTCAAGGGTGTATGTATATGTTACAGAAGATGTTACTGAAAGATTGTCGTCGAATGACTTCACTCCTGTGATGAAGGACAGATTTTTTTTGAAAGATTCGGAACGCTTGTAACGCGCATTCACGGCGTAAACGGAAAAAGGCGCGAGGTCCTTGTCGTCCGAAAGGAAAATGTCCGTCGCGTCCACCACCACGGCAGTGCTGTCTGGGCTGTATGCCTTCACGTCCATCTTGCGGAGTATGCTGGAAGTGCGGCTCTTGCTCAGGGCCTGTGCGATGTTGGAATCATCGGAGATGTACTCGGAGGAAAGCCTGCGCATAAAAACGGAGCTGTCCCTTCTCGTGAAAGTGAAATGCACAAGGTCGTTTTTCGAGCCCACGATGCCCTCGGCGTTGTTGCTGATGGACTTGACTGTGGATCCCAGAAGCATATCCCTTCCGAAAACGGAGTCCGGAATCTCGAAATAAACCTTCCCCGCCTTCAGGTGGACGGTGATGAACCCCTCTTCCTTCGCCTTCTCTCCCTTGAAGAGCTTTTCGTACTTGGAAGGGCTCTTTACGGTGTCGGTCTTCTCTGTCTGGGCCTTCTTTTTCTTCTTCCCTCTCGCCGATGCCGTTTCCTGGGAAAAGCTCCCGGAAAGAACCATCGCCGCGGCAAGGATAAATGTCAGTATCTTTTTCATTTATATTGTGTTATCTGTAAGGCAATTGCGAAATCAGAACCATCCGAATCCCGCAGTTGCGAATCTGTGTTATCTGAATGTCGGGGCAGTCGCCGTGATTTCGCCGAATCCGGTGAGGACGCCGTTGCTCTTCATTGTGAACCTTCCCGTGCTGACATTGAACGGTCTCATATAGATCTTGCCCTCGCCTGTTTTCTCATTGTAGGTGGTGATGAGAATCTGCAGGCGGTTGTATTCGTTCTGGAAAGGATATTCCGAGAGAAAGTACTGGTGGGTGCCGTACCAGCCCTGGGTGTACTGGCGTATGGCGGTGATTTTCTCGTCAGAGGAATCGGGTTTCCAGGAAAGTGCGCTCACGTTTGCCTTGCCTCCGGTGATGAGCACCGAATAGATTTTGGACGGCGTCGCATAGTACATAAGATCCGCATTGTCGCAGAAGGCAACGCTGACGATATTCTCCATATCGGCTCCGCTGACCTGGTATGTGTAGGTGGCGCCCACAAGGGAAGATGAGTCGAAACGGCAGATGTAGTGGTCACCGGAAGCGGCCCTCAGCAGAATCGAAGGCATCTGGCCCTTCAGGCATCCTCCGCCTATCGCCTTCGCCCCTGTAAGAGTCACGTCAAAACTGCTCGTCAGTTCGGCCAGGGAAGAGTTCATAAGTCCCCATCCGTAGATATGGTAGAACTTGGAATCAGTTTCGTTGAACACCAGAAGGCATCCCTGGTCAAGGGCGTAGTATCCGAAGTTCCTGTCGGTGAATATGCCTGACGGAGTCCTTGAGTAGGCGACTTTTGAATATACGTTGTCGATGATGTCCACAATCCCGTAGAGAGTCCCGTTTACGACCGCGACTGAAGAATATCCTCCGAAATTCGCGAGCGCTACGGTCTTGAAGGAGTCTTCCTTGATGCTGTTGAAAAGCTGGGCGTCAGTGTCCTTGAGCTTGAATGTGAGCGGGTCAAGACTCAGGATGTGGGAGTCTGTCCCGATGATGATCTTCGTGAGGTCGAGCGATGAAGACTGCGAGCAGACAATCTCCGACATACAGAGGATTTTTCCGTCAAGAGGAGCTCCGTTCGAGAGGGAGTAGAGCCCGCGCGTGTAGCGGGCATCGCCGGTGTATCCGTAGGTCAGCACCGGATCGGACACGATGTCCACTTCCGATGTCTTTCCGCCGTCGCGGGTGTAGGCCACGAGCAGCCCCTCCGAAAGCGAACTCCCGACATACACCTTGCTTACGGCGAATGCAGACAGCCCCGTCTGGTTGTCGGTCACCTTGAGGGAAAGACAATAGGGCTTGTCGGAAGGGGCATTCGACACTTTGTAGTCAAGTTCTTTTGTGTCAGAGATTTCCATTCTCTCATTCTCGCTTCCCGGGTAGAGGTCAATTTCCCAGAGATAGGAAAAATCGTCTTCGCTGCGGCCTTCCCGGGTCACATTTGCCGTCAGCTTGAGCTCCTGCCCCCAGACGACGTTGAGAACGTCGTCCACCCCTTCGATAGTTATCTCCGGAATGGTGATTGAAGCCTCGCTGCTGAGATCCTTGTAGCAGGAAGACAGGGCAAGGCAGAGGATGAGAGCGGCCAGCGTATTTTTTACGGATATTTTCATTTCAAAACAGCTTCTTGGTATGTTCCGCAAGAGCGGAACTTGAGTTAAAACACATTCAGGGTTTCAAGAATCGTCGGGATCGTTTCCGGCTTGGTTCCTTCGCCCACGGCAGTCACAGAAGACGAGAAACGCTCATAGTCTGAGCTGTGCATATACGGGTTGCCGGGATTGGCCCTGTCGTGGTTTTCCACCATCTCGCGGAACTGTCTTGACGCCGAATACCACCAGGTCGGAAGTTTGTAAGTCAGTTCGGGATTGTCCGTGGCGAATTTCTTTGTATTTACGTACGTCTCCACGTCGGCTCCAAGTTCTTCGGAGAGCAGCTTGTGGAGATTTTTGCTGTAGCCGTTGCTGAAAAACAGGAACCAGGCGCGCCAGACTTCGTACCTCGGTCTTGCGTATGACGCCGTCCATCCCACCGTCGAGGATGAGTTCCTGCGGAAGCTGAGCGGGAAGAAACTGTTCGGTGCAATGGTGAACCTGGTGTACAGCTCATCCACCTCGGTAGACAGCGCCTTCACCCGTATGACGATGTTCCCGGAATAAGCCCCGGAATCTATCTGCGAGCTCACGATCCTGTAGTCCACATCCTTCACCGCAGTCGAGTCTTCAATCTCAAGGGCGATTTCGCGAGGATAGTCCGCGACCGGTCCCACGAGGGCCACCGGAATGTTCAGCTCAATCTCGTCGCCGCTTTTCCCGATGAGCGAGAACACATTCGTGGCGGAAGTGAAATAAACGGTGGAATCGCTTATGTCATATGCCTTTATCGGGTCTTTCACGCAGGATGCGAGAAGAAGCGCGGCTGCCAGTATTGTCAATATCTTTTTCATCTTATTTCTCCTGAATGTGTCCGTAAGTTATCTCCGAAGTCGGATAAGGGTAAATGAGAAGGGACGGCGAGACGGTAATTATCTCTGATGCTGTCTCCGGGAAATCCAGTTTCTGCGAGAGTTTCGCCCAGTAGAAGAGCTGTCCTTCCCCGAGGAATTCCCTCGCCACCTCGGTCACGAGTTCCTTCTGCAGGGCCTCGGCGGTGTCGCCATAGTTCAGATCTGTGTAACCCCTGTGGGACATCACGCTGCGGAGACCGGTCTTCACCCCCTCAAGGTCATTTTCCGAGTATGCGATGAATCCGAGTATATAGTACATCTCCGAAATCCTTATCATCGGCATCCTGTTCCTGTACGCATCAGTCATGGAGGTTGAGGAATAGAACTTTGAGGACTTGTACCCCGTTCCCCCGTATTTCAGCTGCATCGCATATCCTCTCACATCCTCCGCTCCGTCGTAGCCGTCCCCGGAAAGATCCCTCGGGAAAAGGATGTTCTCCACAAGGTCTGAGGATAGGGTGGTGACGACATCGCCTCCATAGCAATATCCTGTCGTAAGGGAATATAAATCAGTGACTTCAAGACAGAAGAGATGCTCAGTCGTGAACGCCCAGTCCCTTTCGTCGTTGTCGGATTTCTTCACTTCGGCATCGGCGTCGATCCATTCCACGAGGTTGCCCTTTTCAATCGTGTTCGCAATCACATCGGCCGCATATTCCTTCGCCTTCTCATAGTTCCCCGCCCAGAATTCGACTCTTGCGGCGAGGGCCTCCACGGCGTAGTAGTTCAGATGGAGGTTCCTGTTGTCCCAGTATCCGTCGGAATTGAAGTAGGTGTCGAAATTTTCGGGCTTGCTTCCGCGCACAGGGTCGCCTTCAAGGCAGACGAGCGCGGCCTCGATGTCCTCGATGAGCAGTCCGGCGGTCTCCGCGTAGGTTTTCTGCGCGGTCGGGTTGAGGGAATATTCCGTCGAATAGGGAATCGTGAGTTTAGAGGCGTTGTCGCCGTCCCAGCTCTCAAGACCGAACATCCGCATAAGGTCGAAATGCACGTACGCCCTCACCGCAAGCATTTCCCCCTTGATCATGTTGTACTCCCAGTCGTATTTGACCACATCGCGCCTGTTTTCGAGTTCTTTCAGGATTTTGTTGGCGTTGGATATGGTGAAGTACCCGCTCTGCCACATCGACTCCAGGGAGCTCGTGGCGGCCACGTCTTCGTAGCTGTGCTTCTGCCAGCTTTTGAAGCCGGCGCGCTCCACTGTGCCGTATTTCACCGCCGCGAGCTCGTTTGCGTAGAAGCTGTAGTTCCTTCCGTAGCAGCTTTCGGAGGTCATAGAGATGTAAACCCCGGTGAGAGCTTCGTAGAAACCGTTCCTGGTGGAGAACATCTTGTCGTCGGCGACCTGTGAAGATGAAGTCGCCTCAAGCCATTTTGAGCAGGAAATCGCTGAAAATGAGATTGTTGCTATGAAAATATATGATAATATCCTTTTCATCTTTTTAGAATGTCGCTGTTAATGAGAATGAGAATGAACGCGCGAACGGATAGGAGGTACCCCTCTCGATGTCTATCGAGGAGAATGTCGCAAGGTCATTGACATAGAAGGTGAGTCTGAGGCGGTCCATCTTTATCCTGTCGATCCAGCGGGACGGGAATTCGTAGTAGGCGGAAATGGATGAAAGAGTCATCACGTTGTTCTTCTGGACGAATCTTGTCGTAGCCTTTGTCGTCGTGATTGCGCTTCCGGTGGAATCCGTGCCGAATGCGCGCTTGTAGACTGCGTTCTGGCCCTTGTAGTACCACCTTCCTGTGAAGATCCTCCTGTCCACATTGGACGAGAGGTCTGTGCCCTCGACTTTGTCGAGAAGCGTGCTGTTGTAGAGGTAACCGCCTCCGTACCAGGTGAATACCACATTGAGTCCGAATCCCTTCACCTCGCCCGTGAGTCCGAAATTGCCGTTGAATTTCGGATCTGAAGAGCCGCAGTTCACGAGGTCGGCCGCGCTCCAGACATTGGTGAGAGTCCCGTCCTTTTTTACATATATCTCGCTTCCGGTTATCGGGTCGATCCCCTTTGACGGCACAGCCCAGATGGAGTGCAGAGGCATTCCGTTGTAGTACTGGATTACGGTTGAGGCTCCGGAGCTGTCGTTCGCCTCCTCTCTCTGTTTTTTGTTGTAGGCTTCGAGCGCTTCGGAAATCTGAAGCACGCGGTTGTCGTTGTAGGCCATCTTCCCGAAAATGCTCGCGAATGAGCTGCCTTTCTGGAAGAAAATGTAGCTGAGGCTCAGTTCCACGCCCTTGTTCCTGACTTTACCGAGGTTGTCGTTGACCGTGGTGAAGCCTGTGGAAGGGAGAATGGTTCTGGAAAAGACAAGGTTCTCGGTGTCTGCGATGTAGAAATCGGCGACCGCGTTTATCCTCTTTGTCCTGAAGTCCAGACCGACATTGTAGTCCATCTTCTGTTCCCAGCCCAGGTTCGGGTTCTCCATATTCGACAGGTACGCTCCCGTGAATCCGTTGTAATAGCTGGAGTTATAATAGGTATAGACCGGGAGTGAGACGTTCGTGCTGAAGTTCTGGTTTCCTGAAGACCCGAGCGACGCCCTGAGCTTGAACTGCTGCAGCCAGGAGGATGCGCCTTTGAGGAACTTCTCGTTGTGCAGGTTCCAGGCGAGTCCGAAACTCCAGAAAAGTCCCCACTTGTTGTTTGTTCCGAAGACGGAAGACGCGCTTCCCTTGATGGTGGCGTCCGCCATATAGCGGTTGTTGTAGCTGTAGCCGGCGGTGAGCAGCGCACCTATGTTGCGGTTGAGCCCGTCTCCGCCCGTAGGCGTCTGGTCAAGGGCGTACTGCCGCGCGAAGGTTATGCTGTTCATATTGCTGTTCGGGAAGCCTTCTGTGTAATGCGTGACCTGTCTGTATGAGGTCTGGCTGATGCTGTACTGTGCGGTGGCGAAGACTTCGTGCAGTTTGTTGAAGGAGTGGTTGAACTGCGCGGAGGCATCTCCCGAGAAGGTGGTGTAGGATCCGTTGGTGGTGTCATACGTACCCTTCCTCACTTTGGCGTCCGAGGTGGTGTAGTAGATGAAATCGGTGTGGTCGGCCGGCTTGAAGTTCTCGGATTCGTTTCTCTTCGTGTCGATTCCGAAGCGCGCCACAAGCTTGAGGGACTTCAGCGCCTGATATTCGACATAGAAATTGTCGGTGAAGTCGAGATAGGTGCTGGAATATTTCGTGCCTATGGATGCGTTGTACATCGGGTTCGTGACCACTCCGGAACTGTAGGCCGAGTCTCCTTCCCCATACTGTCCCGAATAGACGATCTTCTTTACATTCCCCTCTTCGTCGTATGGGGTGAAATACGGGTTCATGGAGGCATATTCATCGAAACTGCCGTACGGAGAGTCCTCGCTCTTGTTCCAGCCGATGCTCATAATGTTCCTGAAAGTCCACTTGTTCTTTCTGTATGAGAGGTTTACGTCTCCGGAAAGGACATTTCTGTAGGAGCCTTTCATCGCTCCCTGGACGTTGTTGTAGGAGAATGCGGCAAGAGCCTTGAGCGCCTTGCCTCCGAGTTCCACGCTGAAAAAGTGCTTCTGACCGATGCCTGTGCGCAGCGGTTTTGAGAGCCAGTAGGTGTCTTCGCCTTCAAGAGCCTTCTTCAGGCGCTCGTTGTATAGCTTCTGGGCGCTGATGTTCGACAGACTTGAGGTTGAGGTGTAGTAGCCTTCGCGGTTTTCGATGTCGAGTTTTTCGAGGGCGTTGCAGAGGTTGTAGCTCGACAGGTCCGGGACTTCGAGGGTGACGCTTCCGGTGTAGGTCACCAATGTCTTCTCGTTCGTAAGTGCTTTTGTCTCAATGACTATGACACCGTTCGCACCCTTCGATCCGTAGATTGCCTTGGCGGAGGCGTCCTTGAGTATGGTTATGCTCTGGATACGGTTCATATCCATATCCTTGATTTTGGTGAGCGTGGTCTCGAAGCCGTCGAGGATGAAGAGCGGCGAGTTGCCGTCGTTGATGTAGTCGCTCTTGAGCGAAGATGTCTCGGCTGAAAGTGTTGACGCGCCGCGGATCTGCATCGATGCCACGGCGTTAGGGTCAGACCCGGCGCTGAGGTTGTCGACGACCAGCAGGGAAGGGTCGAGGTTTTTGAGAGACTCGATTACATTGGCGTTTCCCACCCTCTTGAGTTCGGAGGAGGTGATGGCCTGAACCGCGCCGGTGAAACTGTCCTTGCGGCGGGTGAAAATTCCGGTGACGACCGTTTCCTGAATGGTCTGGGAGTCGGTTTTCAGGACGATTTTCGATACCTTGTTGACAGGAACGGTTTCCTGGACATATCCGAGACACGATACTGAAACGGCCTTGCAGCCAGCCGGGACAGAGATCTCGAATTTTCCGTCATTATCTGTCAATACCCCCCCCGAGAGGTTCTGAGGGTTGTATACGGCCACTCCGGCGAGAGGCTGGCCGTCCTCGTCCACCACTTTTCCCTTAAGTGTCCGGCTGTTGTCGGCGGCTGCGAATGCAAGGCACCCGGTCAAAAGCAGAAAGACAGAAAGGAAAACGGTAATAATGTTTTTTCCCCTAATAATCATTTCACAACATCGTTCTATTCAAGTTCCGCACTTGCCGAAACCTGTCCGGTTCAAGCCTTGCGTGCACAACCTGAGCATTCAAGCGGCTAAGTTACAGATTCTAATTTAAAAATGCAACTTTCTTTTTGGGTCTATAATTGTCTATATCAATGATTTTGCGCGTAAAATTTGCAATAATTCAAAGCGTTGTATGGAAACAAGTTTTAAATTACAAGCAAATCTGCTATCTGTCTTTCGGAATGAAATAAACGTGAGGATGACTTTTTTGATCACCCTCACGTTTGTTTTTTATTCAATTTTATAGAAGAGTCAGCTCCTCAATGAACTACTTCTGCCGGATGAAAATCTGAATCGGACAGCCGGTGAAATCGAAATTCTCGCGGAGGCGGTTTTCGAGGTAGCGTCTGTACGGTTCTCGGATGTACTGCGGCAGATTGCAGAAGAACGCGAATGACGGGAAGCGTGTGGGAAGCTGGGTGATGTATTTGATTTTTATGTATTTACCCTTCCATGCGGGCGGCGGATAATTCTCGATTTCCGGGAGCATCACCTCGTTCAGCCGCGATGTCGGAATTTTTTTCGACCAGTTTGCATAGACCTTTTCGGCTGCATCGAGCACATCCATTATTCTCTGCCTGTTGAGGACAGATGTGAAGATGATCGGAATGTCGTTGTTCGGGGCTATGCGTTCCCGGATGGCTTCCGCATATCTCTTCATCGTGTTGCTGTCTTTCTCGATGGCGTCCCATTTGTTCACCACGATGACGCAGCCTTTGCGGTTGCGCTGGATGAGATTGAAGATGCTCATATCCTGAGCCTCGATTCCGTTCTGCGCGTCCACCATCAGAATGCAGACATCGGAGTGCTCTATGGCGCGGACGGAACGCATAACCGAGTAGAATTCAAGGTCTTCGTGAACCTTGCTCTTGCGGCGCATCCCGGCCGTGTCGATCAGCATAAACTCGTGGCCGAATTTGTTGTAGAGAGTGGCTATCGAGTCGCGGGTCGTGCCGGCGATCGGAGTGACGATGTTCCGCTCGCTTCCGAGCAGGGCGTTCGTGAGAGACGACTTGCCCACATTCGGGCGGCCCACAATTGCGAAATGCGGCAGTTCAGGATGATCGTCATTGTTCGCGGACGCATCGGCTGGCAACGAGCGCACGATTTCGTCCAGAAGGTCTCCGGTGCCGCCTCCGTTTGCCGAAGATATGCTCCAGATTTCCCCGAGTCCGAGGGAGTAGAACTGGAAGGTGTCATAGACCTTCTCTCCGGAATCGACCTTGTTGACTGCGAGAACCACAGGTTTTCCGCTGCGGCGCAGCATATCGGCGATTTCCGCATCGTAGTCGGTCACTCCGGAAGCCGCCTCGACCATAAACAGCACAAGATCAGCCTCTTCCACCGCGAGCACGACCTGCTTGCGTATCTCCTCCTCGAAAATGTCGTCCGAATTGGATGTGTATCCGCCCGTGTCGACAATCGAGAATTCTGTTCCGCACCATTCGCATTTCCCGTAGTGACGATCCCTCGTG
>CAVEHG010000002.1:18456-20108 GCA_963615405.1 bacterium
CCGGCGGTCTCGTCGACAATGGCCTGACGCATCCCGACCAGACGGTTGAAGAGGGTCGATTTGCCGACATTCGGCCTTCCTACAATAGCTACCAAACTCATTTATTATCCGTTTAAGTTTCGCATATACCCTAATACGTTGGGTGTTTGGTGGTTACCCCGAATACGCACTGATTTTACATCGGAGCCCACGCACTTTTTACTCCTTTGGCTTGGGGTGGAGGTCACAGCCGGCGCAGGTGCTGCAAGCCGAATCACCGCAGTCCGCCGCGCGTTTTTTGTCCCCCCACATCTTCATCTCCTCTTCCTTCGCGCACTTGATCCCCAGTTTCTTCATATTCTTGTTCCGTGATATCTCCGTTTCCGGAAATTTCCCGTTCTTTCTGAATATTATGTTGAATCCCAGTCCGACAAAACAGAACGCGACGAGAATCAAAGTTGCAAGGAATATTTTCATAACCAATTAAAAATTCGCAGAGCAACGCAGCCCCGGCTCAACTTGGCCATCTGATTTCAGAAGTGGGGCAGATGCAAGGCGCACAAGAAATTTTACCCGGAGCAACCTTATGGTTGTGAGGAATAAAATTTCGCGGTGCAACGCAGCAGATGCCCCGCTTCTGAAATCAGTAAATGAAGCCGGTGCTTATAGGCTCATTATTATAAACTTTTTTAATCACCGACGCAAAAACCTCAGTCATCGAGCATACCGTAATCTTGCTCTTGTCGTCCTCGGCCTTTGTGCTGAGCGGAATAGTGTCGGACACAATCACTTCTTCAAGCGCGCTGTCCGCAATCTTCTGATATGCGTTCCCGGAGAACACAGGATGCGTTGCGCAGGCACGCACGCTCTTCGCACCCATCTCCTTGAGCACGTTCGCGGCCTTGGTGAGGGTTCCGGCAGTGTCAATCATATCATCGACGATGATGACATTCTTGCCCACAACATCGCCGATTGCCGTGATAGAGCCCACAACATTGGCCCTTTCACGAGACTTGTGGCAGATGATGACCGGACATTCGAGATGCTTCGCGTAGGCGAGAGCCCTCTTCGCGCCTCCCATATCTGGAGCGGCAATCGCGAGGTTCTCGATGTTCAGAGATTTTATATAAGGGACGAAGATTGAACTTGCGTAGAGATGATCCACAGGGAAGTCGAAGAATCCCTGGATCTGGTCGGCGTGGAGGTCGCAGGTCATCACGCGGTCGCAGCCGGCGGCGTGAAGGAGGTTTGCGACGAGTTTCGCGCCGATTGAAACCCTCGGACGGTCCTTCCTGTCCTGTCTCGCCCATCCGAAATAAGGCATCACCGCAACGACCTTGTAGGCGGAAGCCCTGCGTGCCGCATCGCACATAAGCAGCAGTTCCATCAGGTTTTCGGTCGGAGGGAATGTAGATTGAATGATGAACACTGTCGCACCACGGACACTTTCCAGATAGGCCGGCTGAAATTCACCGTCGCTGAATGTCACTGTTTCTGACTGCCCCAGTTCAAGGTTGAGGCACTTTGCCACCTTCAGGGCGAAATCCCTGGATGCCCTGCAGGCGAATAATTTGATCTGATGCTCTCTATCCATCGTATTCTATATATTAGTTTGTTTAAGATTCATTTCTCATCCGCAGGCCCGTCACCGTTTTCCTCCTCTTCCCTGAGGC
>CAVEHG010000002.1:20118-41028 GCA_963615405.1 bacterium
CTGTCAAGCACGCTCCCGATATAGTCGAGAATCTCCTGGCGCCCGGCACCCGTCTCAGACGAACTCACAAAACACGGCGGAAGCTCCTCCCAGAACTCCAGAAGCTGTTTTTTGTCCTTCTCAATCTGGGCGGCCAGCACGTTCACGCCCTGCTTGTCCCCCTTGGTGAAAATAATCGCGAACGGAATCCTCCGCTCCCCGAGCTCCACAAGAAAATCGAGGTCAATCTTTCCTATGTCATGACGCGAGTCGATGAGCACAAAAAGGTTGACCAGGTCGGGCGAAAGGTTTATGTAGTTGTTGATTACCTGCTGAATCTTCTGCCGTTCGGAAGCCGACGCCTTCGCATACCCGTAGCCCGGAAGGTCCACGAGATACCAGCTCCGGTTTATGAGGAAGTGGTTCACAAGCCGCGTCTTTCCCGGTTTTGCGGAGGTCATGGCCAGTTTTCTGTTTGCGGTGAGCATATTGATTAGCGAAGACTTGCCCACATTCGACCTCCCGATGAACGCGAATTCCGGGAATCTCTGTTTCGGCCTCTCCGATACTCTGGTGCTGCTTCCAGCAAAAAGTGCTTCCTTGATTTTCATCTCTCCGTGTGACCACATCTCCGGCCCCGGTCTC
The DNA here is from genome assembly GCA_963615405.1 of bacterium. GTDB lineage: Bacteria > Bacteroidota > Bacteroidia > Bacteroidales > UBA932 > Cryptobacteroides. The sequence continues at coordinate 20,743 of CAVEHG010000002.1, forward strand.
CCGGGCGTCCGTTTTAAACCGCAAAGATAATCAAAATTCGGCTATTTTGTTTCAGAAATAAATTACATTTGCAGTGTTCCGGATGGGATCGGCGATAATGAATCAGCAGAAAACATACGCAGCGATTGACCTCAAGTCGTTCTACGCCTCGGTGGAGTGCGTGGAGCGGGGGCTTGACCCCCTGGCGGCAAACCTGGTGGTCGCGGACGAGAGCAGGACGGAGAAAACCATCTGTCTTGCCGTGTCGCCTGCGCTGAAGGCCTGGGGAATCGGGGGCAGGGCGCGCCTGTTCGAAGTCGTGCAGAGAGTTGCAGAGGTGAACCGTGAGAGGCTGCGGAATGCTCCCGGGCACAGGTTTTCCGGAAAATCGGCCGATGACCGGGAACTGCGGAGCCGTCCGGAGCTTGAACTCGATTTCGTATGCGCGCAGCCGCGTATGGCGTTTTACATCGACTACAGCACGAGGATATATGACATATATCTTAAATACGTCGCCCCCGAAGACATACACGTCTATTCGATCGACGAAGTGTTCATAGACCTGACGGAATATCTCCGGATATACGGGACCACCCCGCGAGAACTCACCGGGAGAATGATGCGCGACGTGCTTTCGAACACCGGGATTACCGCGACGGCGGGCATAGGCACGAATCTCTATCTCGCCAAAGTGGCGATGGACATTGTCGCGAAACATCTCCCTCCCGACGGCGACGGGCTACGGATTGCCGAATTCGACGAAATGGGCTACCGGCGGCAGCTTTGGGGATACAGACCTCTGACAGATTTCTGGAGGGTCGGACGCGGGATTGCGGAAAGGCTCCGGTCTTATGGGATCGACACAATGGGAAAGCTTGCGAGGGCATCCCTCACCCACGAAGAACTGCTATACAGGGAGTTCGGGATAAATGCCGAACTGCTCATAGACCACGCGTGGGGATGGGAGCCGTGCACTATGGCGGATATCAAGTCCTACACTCCGGAGAGCAGTTCTATAAGCAGCAGTCAGGTGCTTGCGGAGCCGTACACCTTTGAAAAGGCACGGAATGTGGCGGTGGAGATGGCCGATGCGCTAAGCCTCGAACTTGTCGAAAGGAGGCTTGTCGCGGGGCAGATTGTCCTCGATGTCAATTTTGACCGCAAGAGCCTTGAGAATGGAACGGAATACCGCGGTCCGGTGGAGAAGGACTATTACGGAAGGATTGTCCCGAAGCACGCCCGTGACAGCGTGACTTTCGGTGAGTGCACATCGTCAGGAAAAGCCGTTGTTGCCGCGGTGGAGGAAATGTTCGACAGGGCTGTAGGCAGGAATCTTCTGGTCAGGAGACTGGCGGTGACCGCGTGCCGTGCCGTAACCGAAGAAGAGTTCCGCCGCAGGCCCCGCCAGCTCGACCTTTTCGCCGACACCGATGCTCCGGGCGAGGATGCCTCACGGGGAAAGGAGCGCCGCATCCAGGAGACGATGCTTGACATACGGCGGCGTTTCGGAAAAAACGCCATACTGAAAGGAATAAACTATGAGGACGGTGCCACCGGACGTGAACGGAACAGGCAGATTGGCGGGCACAAGGCCTGAGGTAAATTGACTTAAACCCCGACGAATCAGTTTGCATGCGAAACGTAAATACGGGTAACCCACGAACACCCAACGTGTCAGGGTACATGCGAAACCTAAATTAAACAGACAGAACAATGAAAGAGGACTACGACGACATAATAAATCTTCCGCACCCGACTTCCGGTCGCCATCCGCGGATGGCGATGTCCAGACGGGCGGCGCAGTTCGCTCCTTTCGCCGCTCTCTCCGGCCACGACGAGGCGATACTCCGCACCGCCGAACACCACGGCGAGGCATTGGGAGCCGGCCCGGTTCAGCCCGAATGATTCGTCCCCATTTTGCGTGAATTTTCCCTTTTATTCACTACATTTGTCCCGATGCGCAGGCAGCGTGCCGCAGCCTGTGAATATGCCGCGTATCGCAACTTGTGAATATGGAAAAGGAATTCTTGAATCTGCTGGAACTGCAGACCCTTGTGAGAGAGGGTCTGGAGGAGATGTTCCCCGGAAAACTGTGGGTTCGGGCGGAGGTGGCTTCGGTCAGCGCCAAACTGGGCGGGCACTGCTACCTTGAACTCTCCCAGACCGAAGACGAACGGGTTGTGGCAAAGGTCCGGGCGGTCATCTGGGCTTCCAGGTGGAGAATGCTCAAGCCGTACTTCGAAGGGGTGACGGGCGAATCGCTGCGCCCGGGGATTGAAATTCTCGTGCAGGTGCAGGTGACCTACAGCGAACTTTACGGATTTTCCCTTTCCGTGACTGACATCAATCCCGAATTTTCACTCGGCAAAAAGGAAGATCTGAGGCTGAAGACCATCAAAAGGCTTCAGGACGAGGGGCTTATGGACCGGCAGAAGGAACTTTCCTTCCCCGTCCTTCCCTGGCGCTTTGCCGTGGTCTCCTCGGAGGATGCAGCCGGATACGGGGACTTCATCCGGCATCTGAACGAAAACGGGTTCGGCTTCAGGTTCGATCTCCGGCTTTTCCCGGCGGCGATGCAGGGTGAGGCCTGCCCGCAATCCGTGGCCGGTGCGCTGCAGGAGATTGCCGTGTGCGGCGAGACATTTGACGCCGTGCTGCTGCTGCGCGGAGGCGGTTCGGCCCTGGATCTGGCCTGCTTCGACGACTATGTGATGGCCCGTGCTATTGCCGAATGTCCTCTTCCGGTACTTACCGCAGTCGGGCACGACCGTGATTACCACGTCTGTGATATGGCCGCATATGCATTTCTCAAGACCCCGACTGCACTTGCCGATGAAATTCTCGGCATCTTCGAGGCGGAGGATGCAAGGCTCGGGGAATTCTCTTCGCGGATGCGTCTTGCCTTTACCAACCGTCTGAACGCCATTGAGATGCGGCTTCAGAACCTGCTGACAAGAATTACGGGGGCGGACCCGAGAAATATACTGAAACGGGGATATGTGCTCGTCGCCGACGGCAGGGGAGTCGTCGTGAAAAGGGCGTCGTCGCTGAAGAAGGGCGACCGCCTGCGGGTGATGTTCTCGGACGGAACGGTTGAGACCGAAGTGGTATCTGCGGCCGGAACGGCTGAAGCCGAAGCGGTTTCCGTGGACGGAATTAGGGGTGTCTGAATACAGAATAGCCTCTGAATCAAATAGATATGTCAAAGGATATGGGAAAAGAAAAGACACCTGGAAAGGCCGCGGAAGCGTTCGACTACGCTGCGGCAATCGCCGAACTGGAAAAGATCGCCTCTACGGTCGAGAATCCGGACACGCCGATTGACGACATCGACAAATATATCCGTCGTTCCGAGAAACTCATTGCGGACTGCCGTGCGTGGCTGCGTGGCGTTCGGGAGCGGACGCTGAACCTCGATCCCGGGGCGGAAAGGAATCAACAGAACTGAAAATATGCCGAAAAAGACGATATGAAAAAAATCTATGAGACAGACCCGTGGCTCGAACCCTACAGGGCGGTCATCGATTCCAGACACGAACGGATTGAAGCGCTGAAGGAACGCTTCAGCGTGGACGGGTCGCTGTCCAGGGGAATAAACAACCATCTCTACTACGGCCTGCACCGTACTCCGGATCATAAATGGGTGTTCCGCGAATGGGCCCCGAACGCCACGAGAATCTATCTCATCGGCGAGTTCAACAACTGGAAGCGTTCCGAGGCCTATGCCCTCAAGCCCATCGGCGGAGGCAACTGGGAGATAATTCTCGATGACATTTTCCTCAGCCACGGAATGCTCTACAAACTCTTCATCGAATGGCCCGGGGGAGGGGCGGAGAGAATTCCCGCCTATGTCACGCGCACGGTCCAGGACCCCGAGACAAAAGCGTTCTGCGCAGAGGTCTGGGAGCCGGAAAAGTCCTACCGCTGGCGCCACCGCAGGCCGGGCAGGCGGCCTCACCCCCTCATCTATGAGTGTCACATCGGGATGAGCGGCGAAGAGGAGCGGGTCTCCACCTTCACCGAGTTCAGAAAGAACGTGTTGCCGAAAGTCGCCGGCCTGGGCTACGACACCCTCCAGATAATGGCTCTCCAGGAGCATCCCTACTACGGCTCCTTCGGCTATCAGGTGTCCAGTTTCTTCGCTCTCAGTTCCCGTTTCGGCACTCCGGAAGAGTTCAAGGCTCTCGTTGACGCGGCCCACGCGAAAGGAATTGCCGTCGTTATGGACATTGTCCATTCGCATTCGGTTGACAATGAGGCGGAGGGGCTGAGCCTTTTCGACGGGCGGGAAGACCTCTATTTCTACAAAGGACCGCAGGGCCGTCACCCGGCGTGGGGTTCGCGCTGCTTCGACTACGGCAAGGACGAAACGAAATATTTCCTCCTCTCCAACTGCAAATGGTGGATGGAGGAATATCATATCGACGGATTCCGATTCGACGGGGTCACGAGTATGCTCTACTGGGACCACGGTCTCGAAAAGGCTTTCACCGGTTATGACGACTATTTCAACGGTTCTGTTGACGAGAATGCCGTTGATTATCTTGCACTTGCGAACATTCTCGTGCACGAGATGAACCCGGACGCATTCACCGTTGCCGAGGATGTCAGCGGAATGGCGGGGCTTGCGGCTCCTTTCTCGGCCGGCGGAGTGGGCTTCGACTTCAGGATGGCCATGGGCATCGCGGACAACTGGATCAAATGGATAAAGACCCTCAGCGACGAGCAGTGGAGCGTGGGCGAAATCTGGTGGCAGCTCACCAACAAGCGCGCCGATGAGAAGACAATCAGCTACGCCGAGTGCCACGACCAGGCGATGGTGGGTGACAAGACCATAATATTCAGACTTGTGGACGCCCAGATGTATTCGTCGATGAACAAAGACTCGCAGTCTCCGGTGGTGGACAGGGGCATCGCACTGCACAAGATGATACGCCTCGTGACTCTCGCCACGGCAGGGGACGGCTATCTCAATTTTATGGGCAACGAATTCGGACATCCCGAGTGGATCGATTTTCCTAGGGAGGGGAATGGATGGTCGTACAAATATGCCCGCCGGCAGTGGTCTCTCGCGGAGCCCGACTATCTGAGGTACAAGTATCTCCGGAACTTCGACAAGGCGATGATAGGAATGGCGAAGACGGAGGGTATTCTCGAAGATGCGCCGGAGCTTCTCGTGCAGGACGAGGAGAAAAAAATTCTTATTTTCCGCCGAAAAAATTGTATATTTGCGGCAAATTTCAACCCGACCGAATCCTTTGTGGATTACGGCTTTGCGGCTCCGGCGGGCAAGTGGGTTGACATTTTGACCACAGATTCACTGGAATTCGATGGATTCGGTCGTCTGACGCATGACACTCATTTCACGGTTCCGCAGAAAAATGCCAATGGGAACGACAGATACGGAGACAGTTTATTCCTCTATCTGCCGAGCCGTTGTGCTGTTGTGTTGAGGCGTGAGTAGGCCCCGCGGGAAAACGTGTGCGAAACTTAAATTAAGTTTATATGATATGGCATTCCTTAGTTTCAACAAATCCGAACTGGTGAACCTTGAGTATTCGCTCAAGAGAGAAATCATCGGAGCGAACAAGACGGGTGCGTACTGCAACACCTCTGTCGTGGGCTGCAACACGCGGCGCTATCACGCTCTGCTGGCAGTCCCGGTCGATGCCTTCGGGGGAGGAAAGCACATTCTGCTTTCCGGACTTGACGAGAGCATCGTCGTGAACAGCAGGCGGTTCAATCTCGGAATCCATTGCTACGGCGACATCTACGAACCGCGCGGCCACAAGTACATCGTGGACTTTGCGGCCTCTCCGGTGCCGACCCTGACCTACAAAATCGGTGAGACGACCTTCCGGAAATCGGTAATCCTCGCGCCGGACTCCGACCAGGTTATGATCAAGTACGAGCTTGTGTCGGCTCCGTCATCCTGCGAGATGATCGTCAAGCCTTTCCTCGCTTTCCGCAACGTCCACAGGCTCACCTGCGAAAACACTGACGCGAAGACAGGCTACCGCGAGACGGAGAACGGAGTGTCCTTCAATATGTACGAAGGTTTCCCCGACCTTAACCTCCAGTTCTCGAAGGCCGCCGAATTCAGATATGCCCCGTCGTGGTACAAGGGCATAACCTACACCGACGAATACCGCCGCGGCTTCGACTGCAGGGAAGACCTTTTTGTTCCCGGGGCTTTCTTCCTGAAACTCAGAAAGGGCGAGAGCGTCATCTTTTCCGGCTCCACCGCCGTTGAAGACACGAAAGGGCTTGGCCGCAAGTTCAGTTCAGTCGTGAGGAAGATGGGAAACATCACCTCGTATGCCGACCTTCTCAGGCACAATGCCGACCTTCTCATCTGCAACAGAAACAACCACAAGCAGATAGTGGCCGGATTGACGTGGCTTGAGACCGGGCTCCTCCGCGAGACCGTCGTTGCCCTTCCGGGGCTCACCCTTTACGCCGGGGCCGGAGCGAAAGAGTTTGAGGAGATCCTCGACAACCTCATCGCGGACAATCAGGAACGGCTTGCTTCCCGCACGACGCAGGTTGAGGCCCCGCTCCGCATTGCCGACGCTCTCCAGCAGTACATCCGCTTCGGGGCGGATCCGAAGAAGGTCTGGAAGAAGTACGGCGGGACAGTCAGGGGCATAATCGAAAGTTATCTTCCGGGACGCCGCGAGGAAGTCGCCCTGCACCCGAACGGGCTGCTCTGGGCGCAGAAATGGCGTACTGCCCTCTCCTGGATGAACGCCTATATAGACGGGGTTCCGGTTACCGAACGGGCCGGCTATCAGGTGGAGACAAACGCGTTCTGGTACAACGCCGTCTGCTTCGCCCTTGAAATGGAAAGGAAATACTCTCCGAAAAATACCGTCTTCATTGAAAGGTGGAACGGCGTGAAGGAACTCATAGAGAAGAACTTTGAGAAGACTTTCTGGAACGAAAAGGGCGGCTACCTTGCCGACTGTGCCGATGATTCGGGCCAAAACGCGGCAGTCCGCTCCAACCAGCTGTTCGCGATAGCGCTGGAATATTCTCCAGTGAACGACGACTTCAAGTCCTCCATTATGCAGACCATCTCCAACGAGCTGATCACCAGCCGCGGAATCCGTACGCTTTCTCCGAGAAACGAGGCCTACAGGGGTGTGTATGAAGGATCTCAGATTGAGCGCGACCTCGCCTACCATCAGGGCTGCGCGTGGATCATCCCGCTCGACTACTACATTGACACCGCCTTCAGGATGATCGGTCCGTCCTTCTACAAGAGGGCGGAATATCTTGTCGAGGGTTTCTACAAAGACATCTACAGGCACGGTGTGGGGGCATTCTCCGAACTCTATGACGGAGATCCTCCGCACGAGCCGCACGGTGCGATTTCATCGGCCTGCAGCACCGCCGCCCTGCTTCATATAGAATATCTGCTCAACCTTTACCGTCCGCAGGCAGTGAAGGGAGACGCGGCAAAAGGACAGGAGGAATAGGATATGAGAGTACTGATGTTCGGCTGGGAATTCCCGCCACATATTGCAGGCGGCCTCGGAACTGCCTGCTACGGAATGACCAGGGGCCTTGCGGAAAACGGGGTCGAGGTGCTGTTCGTGATGCCCTCAGCCTCCGGGGATGAAGACCAGTCAGCCGTCCGCATCATCAACGCGAGCGATGTCGCGGTTGACACGGTTTCCGAAACGGTTGACGAGTTTCTCGGGAAAGTCCGTTTCGTCCACGTGGGAACGAATATGGTTCCGTATGTCTCGCCCGAAGAGTTCACCGACATAGTCGAGGAGGAACGGGCGCGTCAGGTCAGGGACTTCCGTATAACCTACGGGCAGAAATTCCAGTTCTCCGGAAAGTACGGCACCAACCTTATGGAGGAGGTCGCCCGCTACGGAATGGTCGGGGGCACGATCGCGCTTCAGCACAGGGACGAGTTCGACGTCATCCACGCGCACGACTGGCTGACCTATCTCGCCGGCATCGCCGCCAAACAGCTCACCGGTAAGCCTCTCGTGGTTCACGTCCACGCGACCTCATTCGACCGTGCAAGCGGCGAAAACATCGACACCCGCGTCTATGACCTTGAGAAAAGGGGTATGGAGGCAGCGGACCGCGTGATTACCGTGAGCGAACTCACAAGGAACATAGTCATAAACAAATACGGGATAGACCCTGCGAAGGTCGTGACTGTCCACAACGCCGTGGATTTCTCCGGCCGGGCAGGAATCACCGTCCAGAGGGGAGTGAAGGACAAGATTGTCACCTTCCTCGGGCGCGTGACCTACCAGAAGGGGCCTGAATACTTCATCGAGGCGGCCGCCAAGGTGCTCAAGAGATGCGATAACGTGCGTTTCGTGATGGCAGGCAGCGGAGATATGCTCAACAGGTGCATCCGTCACGTGGCGCGTCTCGGCATCGCCGACCGTTTCCACTTCACCGGATTCCTCCGCGGGGATGACGTGAGGAAGATGTTCGCGCTGTCGGATGTCTATGTGATGCCTTCAATCTCCGAGCCTTTCGGAATTTCGCCTCTTGAGGCCATGCAGACCAATGTCCCGTCCATCATCTCAAAGCAGTCAGGCTGCGCCGAAGTGCTCAAATATGCGCTGAAAGTCGATTTCTGGGATGTCGATGCGATGTCCGACGCGATTTACGCGCTTCTGAACTATCCGGCCCTGTCCGGTTTTGCGACCCGGTTCGGCTTCGATGAGGTGAACGCCCTCAAATGGACGGCCGCAGCCGCGAAGATAAAGGCGGTCTATGAGGATGCAGTCAGATAAGACACCGGCTTTAAGCCCCGGACATTGGGCAACCCACGAATACCCAACGTATTAGGGTACATGCGAAACATAAGTAAAGATATATATGAAAAGGTCAATTTGTCTGTATTTCCAGGTTCATCAGCCGAACAGGTTGAGACAGTACAGGTTCTTCGATATCGGGAAAAACTCCCACTACTACGACGATTTCACGAACCGCACCATTCTGCGCCGTGTCGCGAAGAAGTGCTATCTCCCGATGAATGAACTGCTTCTTGAACAGATCAAGGCTTCCAACGGCGCATTCAAGATTGCATTTTCAATCACCGGAACAGCTCTGGAGCAGTTTGACCGCTACTGCCCGGAGGTTCTTGACAGCTTCCGCGCACTTGCGGAAACGGGCTGCGTCGAGTTCCTTTCCGAGACCTACTACCACTCCCTCGCATCTCTTGCGTCGGAGCCGGAGTTCAGGCATCAGGTTCTCAAGCACAAGACTGCGATCGAGCATTATTTCGGAGTCACTCCGACGACCTTCCGCAACACCGAGCTCATCTACTCGAACGACATCGCCGACACTCTTGACTCTCTGGGATTCAAGACCATACTCACCGAGGGCGCACGGCATATCCTCGGCTGGCAGAGCCCGGACTTCGTCTATAAAACGACGGCGAAGCACAGCCAGAAACTGCTTCTGCGCAACTTCGGTCTGAGCGACGACATCGCATTCCGCTTCTCCGACAGAAACTGGGAAAACTGGCCTGTGACCGCGGACAAATACCTTTCGTGGCTCAAGGCAGGCGACGGTGAGATCGTGAACCTCTTTATGGATTATGAAACTTTCGGCGAACATCAGAGCGCCGCATCGGGGATATTCGATTTTATGAGGTATCTTCCGTCTGCGGTGATTTCTGACGGCGAGTTCGAATTCGTGACCCCGTCGCGTGCGGCGAAGAAGCACAAGGCGGTTTCAGTTCTCGACATTCCGGACGCGATTTCCTGGGCGGACGAGGAGCGCGACATCTCCGCGTGGCTCGGAAACGAACTTCAGAACGAGGCTTTCAACAAGCTGTATTCCCTTTCCGAGAAGCTTGGCCTGCTGAACGACGCTGAACTCTGGGGAGACTTCGGCCACCTCCAGGAGAGTGACCATTTCTACTATATGTGCACCAAATATTTCTCCGACGGGGCGGTGCACAAGTACTTCAATCCGTATGACACGCCTTACGAGGCATTCATCAACTATATGAACATATTGAGTGACTTTATGGTCCGCGTGGATCAGGCACTGTCCTCAAAGGAACAGAAATAAATGGAACAAAACACAGTAAAACCGGACTACCTGTTTGAAGTCAGCTGGGAAGTCTGCAACAAGGTAGGCGGAATCTACACGGTCATCGCGACCAAGGCACTGAATCTCAAGGCCGAGTACAAGAGGCATCACATACTCATAGGACCGGACGTGTGGATGCACACGGCAAGCAATCCGGACTTCATCGAAGATCCGCTGCTCTTCAAATCCTGGAAGGCCGCAGCTGCCGCTGAAGGGCTTCGTGTGAGGGTGGGAAAATGGAACGTGCCCGGGAAACCCATTGCCATACTCGTGGATTTCAAGCAGTTCATCACCTCACAGAACGGGATTCTGACGGAGTATTGGAAACGCTTCAAGGTCGATTCACTCACGGGCAACTGGGACTACAGGGAATCAGCGCTGTTCGGATACGCGGCCGGAAAGGTAATAGAGAGTTTCTACAAGTACAACCTCTTCCCGTCGGACAAGGTCGTGGCCCAGTTCCACGAATGGATGACGGGAGCGGGGCTTCTTTACATAAAGGGCACGGGGCTTCCGATCGCCACGGTTTTCACGACCCACGCCACTGTCATCGGACGCTGCCTTGCCGGCAACAACCTGCCGCTCTACGACGCTCTTGACAGCTACGACGCGGATGCCAAGGCGCGTGAGTTCAATGTAATAGCCCGTCACTCGCTCGAAAAGATCTCGGCGCAGAATGCCGACGTGTTCACGACCGTCAGCGAAATCACCGCGCAGGAGTGCCGTCATTTCCTCGGAAGGGCGGTGGATGTGGTGACCCCGAACGGCTTCGAGCCGAGTTTCACCCCGTCCGACGAAGAATATCCTGAAAAGCGGAAAGAGGCCCGCAGAAGGCTCATTTCCGTGGCTTCCGCAATGTCGGGGACAGAGGTTCCGGACGATGCGATGCTCATGTGCATAGGCGGGCGTTACGAGTGGAAGAACAAGGGGATCGACGTGTTCATCGACGCCCTCGACTCCCTCAACCGTTCCGGCTGGAGCGGGCGCAATATACAGGCGTTCATAATGATACCTTCAGGGCACCACGGCGCGGACAAGGCGCTTGCAGCGAAACTGGGAGGCGACGGGTCGTCATACACGACACAGATTTCGCACTATCTGATGACTCCGGAATACGATGTCATATCCCGCCGTCTCGCGGAACTCGGGCTCGACAATTCGGAGAACACGAAGGTGAAGGTATATTTCATTCCGTCCTATCTCAACGGGAATGACGGAATATTCAATATGTCCTACTACGATCTCCTGAACGGAATGGATCTCGCGGTGTTCCCGTCATACTACGAACCGTGGGGATATACCCCTCTGGAGTCCCTTGCGTTCAAGGTTCCGACTCTCACGACGTCGCTCGCGGGCTTCGGACTCTGGGTTCGCGGACACTACGGAAAACAGCATCCAGGCATCACCGTGGTTACGAGGAACGACTCGAACTACAACAATGTCGTCGAGGAGACCGTGGGCCGAATCCGTGAGATTGCCGCCCTGACTGGTGACACCCGCCGGGAATATATGGACAACGCGAGGGAAGTTTCGGACATCGCGCTGTGGAAAAACAACATTGTGTATTACAAGGAGGCCTATTCAAAGGCATTGAACAAAGTTATATCAGAAAAAGGAGCATTCCCGGAATTCAGGGATGAAAAACCAATGGAATACAAGAAGAATGAAGTGAATCAGCCGTCGTGGAGCAGTGTTTTCGTCTCAAGGCATATGCCTGAGTCGCTTAAGGACCTGGAGATTCTGTCCAAGAACCTCTGGTGGTGCTGGAATGAGTCGGCGAAGAATCTTTTCAGATCGATAGACCCTCAGGCGTGGAAGGCCTGCGGTGAGAATCCGATAGCGCTGCTTGACCGCGTGAGTCTCAAGAAATTCAAGAAATTGAGCGCAGATGCGGAGTTCCTCGGGCAGCTGAAGGCGGTGAAGGACGAATTTGACGGATATATGAGCCTCAAGGCGAAGAGAACGAACCCGTCGGTGGCATATTTCTGCATGGAATATGGACTTGACACGTCGCTGAAGATTTATTCCGGCGGTCTCGGCATCCTCGCCGGAGACTACCTCAAGGAGACTTCCGATATGAACGTTAACCTTGTGGCGGTGGGTCTTTTCTACCGTTACGGCTACTTCACGCAGATTCTCTCCGCGCAGGGAGCGCAGGTCTCAAAATACGACGCGCAGGACTTTATGAAAACTCCGGCCGAGCCTGTCCGTGACAAGGACGGCAACTGGGTGACAATCCGCATCGCCTTCCCCGGACGCAACATCAATGCCCGTCTCTGGCTCGTGAATGTCGGAAGAACCGAGCTCTATCTGCTCGACACCGACTACGAAGACAATCTTCAGGAGGACAGGGAGGTTACCTACCACCTCTACGGCGGCGACTGGGAGAACCGTCTGAAGCAGGAACTTCTTCTGGGAGTCGGAGGAATCCGCGCGCTCCGCAAGCTCGGCTACTGGCCGCAGGTATATCACTGCAACGAGGGTCACGCAGCATTTATCGGTCTTGAGAGACTCCGCGAGTACATCGAGAAGCAGAATCTCAGCTTCGGCGAGGCGATGGAGGTGATCCGCGCATCATCCCTCTATACGACCCACACCCCGGTTCCGGCAGGTCACGACGCGTTTGACGAGGGACTTCTCCGCAAGTACATAGGCCATTATCCCCAGCGCCTCAAAATTGACTGGGAGACGCTTATGGGACTGGGCAAGCTGAACGGAGCCAACCCTAACGAGAAGTTCTCGATGAGCAATCTCGCCGCCAACATCTCGCAGGAGGTGAACGGCGTATCCTGGCTGCACGGTAAGGTGAGCCGGGACATATTCGCCCCTATGTATCCGGGCTATCTGCCTGAGGAACTGCACGTAAGCTATGTCACCAACGGTGTTCACTACCCGACCTGGACAGCCCCTCAGTGGAAGGAAATCCACTCGAAGGTCTTCGGAGAGGAATTCGCGACACACCACTACGACAAGAGTTGCTTCGAGGGAATCCGGCAGGTTCCCGACGAGACGGTCTGGAAGGTCCGCACGGAACTCCGCAAGAAGCTCATAGCCGAGGTGAAAGCGCGCCTTTCCGACACGACGGCGGCGAACCACTACTCTCCGCGTCAGATCGTGACCATCAAGGATACTCTGCGCGACGATGTTCTCACCATAGGCTTCGCCCGCCGTTTCGCCACCTACAAGCGTGCGCACCTTCTCTTCCGCGACCTCGACCGTCTCGACGAGATTGTGAACAATCCGGAACGTCCGGTACAGTTCCTTTTCGCCGGCAAGGCGCATCCGGCTGACAAAGCGGGTCAGGATCTCATCAAGATGATTGTGGATGTGTCAAAACAGGAGCGTTTCATCGGAAAGATCGTGTTTGTTCCGAACTATGACATAACTCTCGCCAAGTATCTCGTGCAGGGAGTCGACGTGTGGATGAACAACCCGACACGCCCGCTTGAGGCTTCCGGAACATCCGGCGAAAAGGCCGCGATGAACGGAGTGATGCATTTCTCCGTGCTTGACGGCTGGTGGGTCGAGGGCTACAAGCCGGGCTGCGGATGGGCATTGCCTATGGAGCGCACCTACGATGACCAGAACTATCAGGACGAACTTGACGCGGCCACGATATACACAATCATCGAGAATGAGATTGCTCCGACTTTCTATTACAAGGACCCTGCGACGGGACGTCCGGCTTCCTGGATCGAGTATGTGAAGAACACGGTGGCTCAGGTTGCCTGCAACTTCACCACCAACAGGATGCTCACCGACTATGTGAACCAGTACTACAACCCTCAGGCTGCCCGTTACGAATCCCTCATTGACGATGATTACAAGGTCGCCCGCGAGATCGCTTCATGGAAGAAGCATATGCGCCGCGCCTGGGGACGGGTCGAGGTCGTTTCCGTGAACAAGCCTGACAGCGCGGCCGGGAATGTCTCCATCGGTCACGAGTACAAGGCGGACGCGGTCCTCAATATCGGGGATCTTGATCCGGCCGAAATCGGAGTCGAGTTCCTCTTCGCCACACAGGACGCGAAGAACAGGATGCATATCGTGGAAAAGTGCGAGTGCACCCCTGTCGAGGTCAATGACGGCATCGTGAAGTATGAAGCTTCCGTCCTTCCGGAAACCACGGGAGTCTATCAGGTCGCTGGCAGAATCTATGCGAAGAATCCGCTTCTGCCTCACAGACAGGACTTTGAACTTGTGAAATGGCTGTAGTAGCCACAGGATTTTTTGACGGGGTCCATCTCGGTCACCGGTCGGTCGTGAGGCAGCTTGTCTCGGCCGCACGGGAACGCGGGACGGACTCCGTGATTGTCACGTTCCGGCCGCATCCGCGTGCCGTGCTTCAGCAGGATGCCGCCGAGCTCAGGCTGCTGACATCTTTTTCGGAAAAGCGCGAACTGCTTCTGTCTCTCGGAGTTGACAGGGTGGAGGTGATTCAGTTCAACCGCGAATTCGCTTCCCTTACAGCGGAGCAGTACATCCGCGATTCTCTCCTGGGACGTTTCGGCTGCACATCGATGGTTTTCGGTTACGACAACAGGGTCGGCTCCGACGGGGCTGACGCCGCAGCGGTGCAGGATATTGCCTCACGCCTCGGAATGGAACTCATCCCGTGCGGGGCTCTCGGCGACATAAGCTCGACAAAAATCCGTGCGGCTCTTTCCGCTGGAGAGGTCGAGGCTGCGTCTGAGATGCTCGGATATGACTATTTTCTGAACGGAGCGGTGGTCTCCGGCAACCGCATAGGCCGCACTCTCGGTTTCCCGACGGCGAATATGCAGCTCTATGAGCCTCTGAAGCTCATTCCTGCGAACGGAGTGTATCTGGTGAGGGTGGAATTTCCGGAGTCGGGCGACGACGTCTTGCCTTCATCAGCTCTTCCGGAGGACATTTCCCCTGAAGGCGGCTGTCTCCGCAAGGCGCGTTACGGGATGTGCAACATAGGTTCCCGCCCGACGGTGAACCTCGGCTCCAGCATCACTGTGGAGACCAACATTTTCGATTTCGACGAGGATATCTACGGTCTTCCTCTCCGCATTTCTTTCCTCAGGCGTCTCCGCGCCGAGACCCGTTTCAGTTCAGTGGAGGCTCTGCGCGACCAGCTTGTCCGCGACCGCGCCGCCTGTCTCTGCATCCTCGGGTAAATTGCCGCTACCGCTTTACTGCTTTTTTTATATTTTCGGTGGAGTCGGATTTTTTCCGGCTGAAGCTGACGATGACCACGCCGGCCATACAGGCGAGGGCGGCGAGGGCTTTCTGCCAGGTCATCGTGTCCATACCGATGCAGATGCTGATTGCTGTGGCGATGATGGGCTGGCAGTAGTTGTACATGCTGACAAGGGTCGGGCGGATGTTCTTCTGACCTATCGGAAGGAAGAAATAGGAGATGAAAGTCGCGCCGAGAACCAGCACGGCGAGGTCGGCTCCGAGACGGCCGTTGAACTGGGTCCAGTCAAAGGTGACGAGTTCCCGTGCGGAGAACGGCAGGGCTGTGAGCGAGGTGAAGAGGAAAATCCACTTCATAAAGGTCACGGCCGAATATCTCTGAATCAGCGGACGGAAAATGCCCAGATAGAGGGCGAAGAAGATTCCGTTGAAAATCATCAGGATTACGCCGGTCAGGGAGTTGCTCGTGGCACCTGAGGCGCCGCCTGTGCTGTTCATAATCAGAAAGACTATGCCGAGGAAACTCAACAGTACACCGCCGGCCTTTTGCGGAGTGATCGGCTCCTTGACGGCCACGGCGGCGATGAACATCGTGTAAATCGGGGTGAGCGCACTGAGAATGGAGCAGGTCATCGGGGTGATCTGCGGCAGAGCCGTGAGGAAGGTCAGCTGCGGACCGAGAAAACCGAGGCAGGCGGCGAGGAAGATTTTCAGATAGTCCCGTTTCTCCACTTTCTCGTGCGGGAAAAACATCGACGCAAGCCAGAAGAGTATTCCGGCTCCGAGCGACCTGATGCTGAACAGCCCGACCGGAGAGAGCAGGTGGCTGCCGGTCAGATCCTTGCAGGTGACCACATTAATCCCGAAAATCGTATATGTAGTGAGGCAGGCCAGATGCCCCAGCAATTCTTTTTTATTCTTCATTTTAAAAAAAATCTCAATCAGAGGAACTTATTCTGTTCCGTGCCCCAATCCGGCCTGGATACTGCGTGTTCCTTTTCAAATCGTTATTCACCCATTTCCCCTGAGCGCGTTCCCATTGCGGACTGTTCTATGACGGAGTTATATATATCCCTGATTATCAGTCCACTGAGAGTCATTCCGAAGATTGCGGTGACGTGAACTGCGGTTCCGTTGATCTGCGCCCCGGAATTTTCGCAGCTTTGGTTTTGTCCCCTGTTCGGCAGGACCTCGTCGTCATAGACGCAGAGGAATTTCTTGGCCGGGTAGGTTCCGGCACGCTTCATCCTCTTCCGCAGCGCCGCCCCGAGAGGACATCCGCGCACCTTCCAGAACTCACCCACCTGCACCCTGAGAGGATCCACCTTCAGCGCTGCCCCGAGCGAACAGAAAAACTTGGCCCGGCTTGCCGCGGCGTTGAGAATCAGCTGGACCTTGTCTTTGAGCGAATCTATTGCGTCCACCACATAGTCATATCCGTCGAGGTCAAACTCCCCGGCGGTCTCCGCGCTGTAAATCTGCTGAATCGCGGTAATTTCCGCCTCCGGGTTGATTTCCAGCAGCCTGTTCCGCAGAGCCTCCACCTTCACCTGCCCCACAGTCCTGGTCGTCGCCATCAGCTGCCTGTTCACGTTCGTTACACAGACGCGGTCGGAATCCACAATCGTCAGGTGTGTGACCCCGCTTCTGACCAGAGCTTCGGCGCACCAGCTTCCGACTCCTCCGACCCCGAAAATTATGACCTCCGTCTTTGCGAATGCATCCATAACATCTTTTCCCACAAGGAGTTCCGTTCTGCTGTATATCTCCTTTTCAATCGTATCCATATTCCCGACAAAATTTTCGGGCGCAAAGATACGCAGAGCCGGCGGAAATCGCGTAAGAAATATGAAAAAACGGAGGATCCGCCATCTCCTTCCACGAATTTTCTCCCCAAAATTTGTTTGCTTCGATGAAAAAATTGTCTAACTTTGCGGAGGTAGTTGGGGTTCCGCCATAGAAAGCGGGGCTCTGTTTATTTTATGTGTACTGAAATAAAATTACGATTGTATAACCCAATATAGTTATGGCTATTCATTATGTTACCCAGCAGGGTATGGACAAACTCAAGAAGGATCTTGCTGACGCGATTGCACAGCGTCCTGTGATTTCGGCTCAGATTGCCGAGGCGAGGGACAAGGGAGATCTTTCGGAAAATGCTGAATATGAGGCTGCCCGCGAGGCGCAGGGACTGCTCGAACTCACGATTTCGAAACTTCAGGACCAGCTCGCCAATGCGAGGGTCATCGACGAATCTCAGATCGGGACGGACAAGGTTCAGATGCTCAACAAGGTGCGCGTGAAGAATCTTTCGCTCGGCAAGGAGATGGAATTCACCCTTGTCGGGGAATCCGAGGCTGACTTCACCAAAGGCAGGCTTGCAGCCACGACCCCTATCGGCAAGGCTCTTATGGGCCACGGGAAAGGCGAAATCGTCGAAGCGAAGGTGCCTTCCGGCGTCATAAAATTCGAAATCCTCGACATAACCCTGTAATCCAGAAGTTCAGATTCCGGATATGGCAACGATTTTCACACGTATCGCCAAAGGCGAAATCCCTTCGTACAAATGCGCGGAGGATGACAATTACTATGCATTTCTTGACATAAACCCTATGGTGCCGGGTCATACCCTCGTGATTCCGAAGAATGTCGAGAATGACTATATCTTCGCCCTCGACGATCCGACCTACCTCGGTCTGTGCGGGTTCGCGAAGAAGGTCGCGACGGCAATCGGGAAGGCTGTGCCGTGCAAAAGGGTGGGGGTTGCGGTCCTCGGAATGGAGGTTCCGCACACGCACATCCACCTTGTTCCTCTCCAGAAAGAGTCCGATCTCGCTTTCGGAAAGCACGTCGAGGTCAGTGCGGAGGAGATGGAGCGGATTGCGGCGGCCATTTACCGGGAGTATAAGGCGTTGCAGGCTCTTTAGACCCCTTAGCACTGCTGTTTCATAGCCCCGAATCCCCAATACTGGTACCCCCCCAAAAACACCCAACGAATCAGGGTACATGCGAAACTTAAATTATAGTATATGAAAGCATTCAGACTGCTGTCGCTGACGGCACTTGCGGCACTTGCGCTTGCGGGCTGTTCCCGCGGAGCGAAGATAACTGTGAAGGGAGAACCCGGCCGCGAGGTTGTGGTCAAAGCCCTGAACCTGAACAGGAACACCGTGCTGGATACCCTGTGCATCGGCAAGAACGGGAAGGCCGCCTGCAAGGTTAAGATTGAAAAGGGACAGCCGGAATTCATAGACCTTTATGACGGGAATTCACGGTTCGTTGAACTGCTTCTCTTCTCCGGAGACCGTGTGGAGGTCGTTCTCGACACTCTCGGGGGCTGTACGGTGAGCGGTTCCGAAGAATGTGCGAAGCTGCAGGAGATAGAACGCGAGTTCAGGGAGACATCGGAGAAAATGGCCGATCTGGCCTACGACATTGACCGCACGGATGACGAGGCGGAACTTACGCCTCTCAAACGCGAGATGGGGGAGACCTATGTCGGCTACTACCGCAGCCGTGTCCGCTATGTCCTTGAAAACAGCCATTCCCTCACCGTCATCCCGGTCTTCCACCAGTCATTCTCCGGAGATCTTCCTGTGTTCGGACAGGCGACCGACGGGATCACGATGAAAAATGTGGCCGACTCTCTTGAAACGGTCTATCCGAAATCCAAATATGTCAAGGCGCTGAAGGAAGAGGCGAAAAAACGCCTGGACTATATGACGCTGCTGAACAATCTCAGCAATGCCGAGGCTGTCTCATTCCTCGATGTGGAACTGCCGGACATAACCGCGACAAAAAGAAAGCTCAGCGAGGTGGACGCGCCGCTCGTGATGCTGCATTTCTGGACAGCGACCGACCCTGAGCAGTGCAGGTTCAATCTCGATGTGCTCAAACATTTCTACGACAAGTTCCACTCCCGCGGCCTGGAAATCTATTCCGTGGCTCTCGATCTCGACAAGACCGGCTGGGCGAAGATTGTCAGGGAACAGAATCTTCCGTGGATAAATGTCTGCGACTCGCAGGGAGCGAATTCAAAATATATCGGCCAGTACAACATCTCCAAGCTGCCGACATCCTATTTCATCAACAACGGAGAACTCGTCGATGCGAAAGTCACCGACGAAAAGTCCCTCGACCAGCTGCTGGGCAAGCTCCTGAAATAGAGGTTTCGAGATATTTTGAAAGACACTCAAAACAGCTGCTTCTTGCTGACGGTGGCAACGAAATCCTTCAGATAGAACGGTTCAAGGTAGGCGACATCCCTGAACCGTTTTTCTTTCAGCTCCCTCTCCGCCGGTTCAAGCATCGCCGACGCCTTGGGGCAGGTCTGCAGAAAATGCGCGTTCGGGTGGAGGATTGTCCCCTCGCATTTGCCCGCTCCGTCGCCGATGAAAAGCACCGGTCCCTGTTCGAGCAGGTCTCTGAAACTGTCGGAATCAATCACTTTGGCTTCTGTCGGAGTGAGCCGTGTGCCCTCGCCCGTGAAGACCGCCGTGTAAACTTCCATTCTCCTCGCGTCAATCATCGGCACGATGAATTTCGGCCGGCCCGGGCATATTTCCGTAGAACCGGCTTCGGCCCGTGCCTCGGATTTCCCGCAGGAGGATGCTTTTTCCGTATCCGCCATAGCCTGATTGACAAGAACTTCGAGTGTCCCTACGCTCAACAGAGGGATGTCCGCCCCGAAGCAGAGCCCCTTCGCTGTGGAGACCCCGACGCGGAGCCCGGTGTACGACCCCGGCCCTTCGCTTATGCAGACTGCAGAGCAATCCTTGGGCGAACATCCCCGTTCGCGCAGCATTTCATCGATGAATACTGCAGTGAGCGCCGCGTGCGCCCGGTTTTCCGTACTTTCCCTGCAACACACGATTTTTCCGTCCTCGGCGAGAGCCGTCGAGCAAAGGTTTGTAGAAGTCTCAATCAATATAATTCTTTCCATATTGTTTTACTTAAGTTTCGCATGTACCCTAATACGTTGGGTTTTCGTGTGTTACCCGTATTGGGGTGGGTTAAATCCCACGCACTTTTTTTACTTCTGAACCCCCTGCACCC
>CAVEHG010000003.1:0-31407 GCA_963615405.1 bacterium
GAACCAGGTAGGTACCGATCAGGTAGGCAGGAACGACCGGGTCGGGAGAAACCGTGCCGCCGAGCTGTGCCGGAGAAGGCTGACCGACGGACGCCAGAATCATCACCAGATAGCCGAGAGCTGCCACAAACATCCCGAGGCCGATTTTCTTCGGTGCCGAAGGCTCAAGTCCTTCAGGATGACGGGCTGTCTTCTTTGATGCGAGAGCGGAGAAAATCGCCATCGAAATCGGGGTCAGGAACACGACATAGAACGGGTTGAACTGCTGGAAAAGCTGCGGCTGAATGTCAAGAACCTCCGGCATACCGGAATAAATCCAGCCTGCGCCGGCAAGAAGAGCCGCCGTGACTGCTCCGCAAATAACTTTCCCTTTCTTCGTTTCAGACTGGAATGCGCCGAAAAGAGTGTAGATGGAAATTGCGACGAGAGCGAGAATCCAGATATTGAAGCCGAAACGTGTGAATCCCGTGGCGGTTGCCTGAGTGTAGTCACGCGCGAACCAGGTCAGAGACTGCCCGTTCTGGTGGAATGCCATCCAGAAGAAAATTACCACGGCAAACACAAGGCACAGAGCCACAATCCTTTCACGGGTCTGCTTCGGAGTGAGTTCCTCAACCTGTGCATTGGCGGCCTTCGCCTGCTTGACGTTCACGTCAGCGTGCCTGAACCAGCTGCGGCAGCTGAAATAGATGAGGATGGAAACCACGAGGGAAACGCAGGCTACCGCGAAACCCATATTGTAGGCAGTGGAAAGGTTCTCGATGTAGTAGGAGCAGAAATCTGAAAGTCCCATCTGAGAGGCTTCGGCGCCGGGCATCTGGGATGCGAGAGCGGTGAGTCTTTCGGTGTTCTCCGGGGTTATTGTTCCGCCGAGGAATTGATGGGCAAGCGCCGGAATGTCAGCCTTGTAGATGAGCCCCGCCTTTGCAAGGAACTTGTTAGTTATCGCAGTTGCGGCAGATGGCGCGAACATCGCTCCGATGTTGATTGCCATATAGAAAAGGCTGAACGCAGCGTCACGCTTTGAGGAATAGCGCGGATCGTCATAGAGATTGCCCACCATAACCTGCAGGTTGCCCTTGAAAAGGCCTGTACCCACGGAAATGAGAAGAAGAGCCCCGAGCATCAGAGCCGCCCCGAAGGCGTTTGCCGCAGTCGGCACCGCAAGAAGCAGATAGCCGAGAAACATAATGCTGATACCAGTCACGACACATTTGCCGTAACCGATTTTGTCAGCGAGCCATCCGCCCACCACCGGCATAAAATAAACCGCCGCGAGGAAAATGGAATAAACCTGGCTTGCCGCTGCCTGCTCCCAGCCGAACTTGGCCTGAAGGAAGAGCATGAATATCGCCAGCATCGTGTAGTAGCCGAAACGCTCACCGGTGTTGGCGAGGGCGAGGGCAAAGAGCCCCTTTGGTTGTCCTTTGAACATATCTTTCGTTATTTGAGTTCCGCACTTGCGAAACTTGAGTTACTTATTTTGTCGGTATAGAAGCGAGAACGGCCTTGAGGAACTCCCAGACCTTCGCAACAGACGGGATGTTCGCCCTCTCGTCGGGGGAATGCGGGCTGAGGAGGGTAGGACCGAATGAAACCATATCCCAGTGAGGGTAGGCTCCGCTGAGGATCCCGCACTCGAGACCGGCGTGGATCGCCATCACTGACGGCTCTTTGCCGTAGAGTTCATTATAGACCTTCTTCATTGTCGCGAGTATGGCTGACGACGGGTTCGGAGCCCAGCCGGAATACGCTCCCTCGAACGAAGTTTTTGCTCCGATAAGACTGAAAACTGCCTCGAAACGCTGTGCAAGGGCATCTTTCGCCGAGTCGACACTGCTTCGCATAAGAGTGCTGACATAGAATCCGCCCTTTTCAATCCTGACCATCGCAAGGTTGTTGGAAGTCTCCACAAGACCAGGGATGTCAGCGCTCATCCTCTCCACGCCGTCAGGGCACGCAAGAATTGCACAGATAAAGCGAAGCGCATCATTTTCAGGAACATAGAGACAATCCTCGTGATTGCAGCACTCCCCTTCCGCACACTCGTACGGAGCGAGGACCATTCCGGCGTCAGGGTCGGTGGTTGAATACTCCGCCTTTATGAAAGAGAACGCCTCCTCCGCTGCAGCCTTCACTTCGCCAGCCTTCCCGGCCGGGATGTAGAGAGTTGCAAAAGCTTCGCGCGGAATGGCATTGCGAAGTGTACCTCCCTCAAGATCAAGAAGTTTCGCATCGGTTTTCGTAAGAACATTGTAGAGAACGCGGGCGATCGCCCTGTTGGCATTGGCCCTGTAAAGATTGATGTCCATTCCCGAATGGCCGCCCTTGAAGCCCTTCACCGCAAGGCTCCAGCACTCCCAGTCCTTTTCAGGCTCTGCAGGAACGTAAGTCGCTTCAGCAGATGCATCCAAGCCGCCGGCGCAGCCCACATAGATTTCGCCTTCAGTCTCAGAGTCGAGATTGAGAAGAATCTCGCCTTTGAGCACACCCGGTTTGAGAGCCTGAGCGCCAGTCATTCCTGTTTCCTCGTCAAAAGTGACGAGAACTTCAAGCGGGCCGTGCTTTATGTCATCAGATTCGAGAACAGAAAGTGCCAGTGCCACTCCAAGTCCGTTGTCCGCGCCGAGGGTCGTCCCCTTCGCCCGAACCCAGTCCCCGTCTATGACGGTTTCAATCGGGTCCTTCTCAAAGTCGTGTACAGTGTCGGCGTTTTTCTGCGGAACCATATCCATATGTCCCTGAAGAATCACGCCCTTCATATTTTCGCATCCCGGAGTCGCAGGTTTGCGGATAATCACATTACCGATCGGATTTCCGTCGATGATGGTCTCAAAACCGTGGCTTATTCCCCAGTCGTAGAGATATTTCGCTATTTTTTCTTCATGTTTTGAAGGTCTCGGAATACGTGTGATCCCGTAAAAGTTCTTCCACACGATCTGTGGATCCAAATCCTTGATTGTCATATTTTTATGTCTTAATATATCTATATTCGCAACTCTGGAGGGGACACCTTAAAAGATGAGCCTTTCACTTTTCCTCCTCGGGCACAAGCTCCTCATACACACGCTCATATCCCAACTGCGGAACGGTGAGAGTACCCTGCAGAAGGACATTCGCCCCGTCTCGCATCTTCAGTTTGCACACGGCCGGCACAAACTCGGACTTCGTCTGCCACTGAAAACCCTTCGGAGTCTTCTTCTTTTTCTTCTGAACAGGAGTATCATCGCCGGAAGTCTGCTCCGGCAGGTTCTGCGGAATCAGTTCTATCGTAACCATACGCCCCTCAAGGTGTTCCGCAGGGAGCAGCCCATCTTCCGAAATCCTGAAGGCGACGTGAAGATGACTTTCCTCACCGGCCACGGGAAGCACTTGAAACTCACCTGCAACCGGATTTGAAACCGTGTAACCGAGAAACAACTTGAGCAGTTCGCTCTCTTCCCTCGCAAACTCGTCCAGGGTAAGGCGCAGACTCTCTCCGGAAAGGGACATGTCGGTGTCGCCGGTAAGGATCTGGTAGCGTTTCTGGCGGATGTCCATAATCTGGTCTGCAGCACGCGCTGCGGCCATCTCGACACTGCGCTGTCCGACACTGCCTTTAAGCAGAGGGATGCCGGAAAAATCCGGATTCTTCGCCGCCGGCACCGCGCGATTGAAACGGAGCTCAGCATCCGAAGCGGCCGGTTCGGTCACCACGCTGACAGAAGTCACGCTCGTGGATGAACGGGACGATGACTCGGCCTCAAGCCCGAGATATTTGAGTGAATATTTCGCATAAGGGCCCGCATAAAAGCGTTCCTGGACGGCGTTTACCTTCACTTTAAGCGCCACAGGCTCCTGCGCGTTCACGGAAAACCCGGACACGAGGGCAAGCATAAAAAGAAAAATCCGTTTCATATCCATAATTTTAGCATCGCACTTGCAAAACTTTAGTTCATAGAATTCCCGAATGTCACCTGCAGAGATTCAGACGTTTGTCCGAACGGGAAAAGTCCTTCCAACGCCTGTGGGACCACAGCCAGTTGTCAGGATGACGGTAAATGTCCGCCTCAAGGCAATCGTAGTATTTCCTGATTATATCTTTCGCTTCCATTTCGGAGGCATTCATGCACAACGGGGTGAAAGAGACCTCGTAATGTCCCTGCTCAATGCGGTCAAAACTCATATAGAGCACGGCGAAGCCGAGTTTGTGAGCGATTTCGGCCGGCCCGAGGAAGGCACGCGTAGGCTGGTTCATAAAGTTTCCTATTTCCACATAAGACTTGGAGGGACTCTGGTCGATGTTCAGGAAATATGTCAGATGCTCGTTCCTGTGGGTCAGCATATAGCGCAACAGCTGCCCGGATTCAAGCAGCATATCCCCTCCGGGACTCATCGAAACTCTGCTTTTTTTGAAGAATTCGTCCCAAACCTTGTTGGTAAGCGCCCTATAGACACACCTGAGGCTGGTCTCCGGCACCGGAAAAGATTCGGCATCGGCGCATTTCGAATGAGGCACGCCGCCCATAAGTTCCCAGTTGCCGCAATGTGAATAGAAAACGATGACCGACGGGGAGGAATTCCACGCCTGGGCAAGAAGTTTCGAGTTCATCACGGTGACAAGTCCCGAGCGCAGCATCTTCCGGGGATTCGCCCCGTTGAACCACACGGTCTCCACCATAATTTCCGCCATATGACGGTAGAATTTCCGCGAAAAGCGCTCAATGTCTCTGTAGTAGCAGGTCGAAGCCGGGAAAGACCGGCCCATATTGATGGCGATTACATCCCGCCTGTAGCCGACAACGTTCCGGAGAATCCACGCGATTACGCCGGCCCAGAAATAGTGGACCTTCAGCGGAAAAAGCGCGCAAAAACGCACCGCAGCCGTCAGAAATGTCAGCTTCAAATTTTTCATATCTTGCAAATATATCAAATTTCTCGTATATATTTGCAAAGGCGACGGGGTAAGCTTCCCTGTTTTTATGATTTTGTGCAATTTTTGCAAAAACGGCACTGATGGACGAACGGACGAGAGAACAGTTGAAGGAGTGGGCGGAAACCTACAACGACAGGAAATATTTCAATGAGGATCCGATTGCATTTCCCAGACATTTCGCAGAGGAATATGCCGCCGGACGGTGCATGCTCGCCGATGTGGAGATTGCGGCGGTGATTGCGGCGCATCTTGCCTGGGGGCGGAGGGCTATGATTGTGCGGGACTGCGCACGGGCATTCGATGAAATGGACTGGAAACCATACGATTACGTAATGAACGGAGAATTCCGGGACACGGAGGACAGCCTGCACAGGACTGTGAAATGGAGTGATTTTGCGGGAATATGCCGACGGCTTCGGGACACCTATCTGACAGCCGGTGCACACGGAGTCCGACAGGAAAATGCCGGTGCACACGGAGCCCGACAGGAAAACGGGGCTTCGGGGCCATATGCCGTGGCGGCTACGCCGAGTTTGGAGGGGCTGAGCGACAATGACTTCAGAGTCCGGATATATGGGCAGAAGCCCGATGCGAAGGCAGCGAACAAAAAAATCAGCATGATGCGCCGGTGGCTGGTGCGGGACGACGGGAAAGTGGACCTCGGAGTGTGGAAGCACACGGACAGGAGGGATCTGATCATTCCGCTCGATGTCCACGTCCACGACGAAGCGGTCGCGCTCGGACTGACGGTGCGGAAGTCGAAGGACATCGTGACAGCGCGGGAGATCACTGACAGGTTCAGGGAAATTTTCCCGGACGACCCGTGTCTCGGAGATTTCGCCCTCTTCGGCTACGGAGTGACGCATTCCAGGCCCAAAACGCATCTATAGGGGACAATATTATGCCTATGCCAAAACTCTACATCGTTTCGGGCTGCAACGGCTCGGGCAAGACGACGGCCTCCTACACCCTGCTGCCGGAGATGCTGGAATGTACCCAGTTCGTGAACTCAGATGAATTCGCGAAAGGTCTGTCGCCCTATCAGCCGGAAAAAGTACCTCTGCAGGCGAGCCGCTATATGCTGATGAAAATCAAGTACCTGTTCCAGAAGAGGAAGGACTTCGGCATCGAGACCACGCTTGCGACGAGAACCTTGCTGAAGATGGTGCGCAAGGCGCAGGAGGCGGGCTATTTCGTCACTGTAATCTATTTCTGGCTCGAATCGCCGGAGAAGGCGATGGAACGGGTGCGGGCAAGAGTCGCAAAAGGCGGACACAACATTCCGGTGGAAACGATTATCCGGAGGTATTATATGGGTCTGAAGTATTTCTTCAACGATTACATTAAAATCTGCGACCGCTGGATTCTTGCCGACAATTCGCATCCGCCGTTCAAGGTCGTGGCCGAAGGTTTCAGGGAGAACGGCGAAGTGCTGGTAAGGGACGGGGAGATATTCGGGAGGATCAAAGAAACCTACGAAACAGGAAAGATTACGGGAATTTACGAAGAGGAAGAATAAAAGCGCGGGAGATCCAAATGGCTGACAACAACTTCTATCTGGAGCTTTTCAGGACGGACATAAACGGTCTTGAAAAACTGATGGCTGAGGCGAGATCCGCCGGAGCCGATTACGCCGACATCTATTTTGAATGTACGAACTACACGAGCCTGCTGCTGAAAGACTCTCTGGTGACCTCGGGAGGCTACCACGAGGATTTCGGAGCCGGAATCCGGGTGTTATGCGGGGAGCGGACGGGGTATTCCTACTGCGAGACGACCGACCCCGGGGATATGAAGGCCGCGATGAAGGCCGCCACGGCAATCTGCGCCGCAGGCGGAGGGAAAAACGGCGTTAGAGGTGATCGGGCGGGATACCGGGCTGGCCGTGCGGCAGGAATCGCAGCGGGAAGTGCAACGGGGAGTTCGGCTGGACATTTGGCAGAAACTCCGTGCGGGGATTTCACTGTCAATGCCGGTTCGGAAAAAAATCTCTACGGGATGAAGGAAAGCTGGGAGACCTGCAGCCGCGAAAAAATGGCCGGAACGCTCAAGAAAATCGAGGAGGAACTGCGCAGACGCGAATCGAGAACGGTCAAGGTCATCGCGCAGATTTCCGACAGCGTGAGCCGCGTGATGATGTTCAATTCATTCGGAGAACTCACCTGCGAGACCCGTCCGATGGGCAGCATTACCGTTTCTGCCGTATTTTCCGGCAAAGGGGCGGACGGAAAACCCACAAACATAACAAAATCTGACTCACGCAGTTTCAGGACAGGAGCGGAGATGCTTTCAGACGGACTGGTCAGGGAACTTGCCGACGGGGTTCTGCGCAATCTCGACGCACGTTTCGAAGCCGTGCGCCCCAGTGGCGGGAAAATGCCGGTGGTGATGGGAGCCGGAGCATCGGGAATCCTTCTCCACGAGGCAATGGGTCACGCCTTCGAAGCGGACTTCAACCGCAAGGGCCAGTCGGTCTTCTCAGGCAGAATCGGGCAGAAAGTCTGCAGCGAGGGGATCAGCATAGTCGATGACGGAACCATCCCGGGCAACCGCGGAGCCTGCTTCTATGATGACGAGGGCATACGCGGGCAGAAGACCGTAATGGTCGGGGACGGGGTGCTCACGAGCTACCTGCACGACCGGATAAGCGCCGCCTTCTACGGTGTCGCCCCCACCGGAAACGGCCGCAGGGAAAGTTTCCGCTTCAACCCGATCCCGAGAATGAGGGCGACATATATGGAAAACGGAGACTGCGATGCGTCTGACATCATAGCCTCCGTAAAAAAGGGAATATATGTCGATGAGTTCTCGAACGGTCAGGTTCAGATCGGAGAGGGGGATTTCACTTTCTATGTGAACAGCGGATTCCTCATCGAAAATGGCCGTCTGACGGCCCCCGTCAAGGACATCAATGTCATCGGCAACGGCCCGAGGGCGCTTTCCGACATCACTATGGTCGGTAACGATCTGAAAATCAGCAACGGCACCTGGACCTGCGGCAAG
Source organism: bacterium (assembly GCA_963615405.1). Lineage (GTDB taxonomy): Bacteria > Bacteroidota > Bacteroidia > Bacteroidales > UBA932 > Cryptobacteroides. The sequence continues at coordinate 7,919 of CAVEHG010000003.1, forward strand.
GATCAGTCCGTGCCGGTGTCGGTGGGGATTCCGACGGTACTGATCCGTTCCCTCACCGTAGGAGGAGGTGAATAAAAACAATTGTCATTTCTGCCCCAGAACCTCGAAGTAAGGTTTGCCGGAGACGGCGGTGACGCGATAGACGGTGTTCTCAACCTGATAGTACTCGTCTCCGTCGAATGTGAACACGTCATAGTCCTCCGGAAGAGAATCCACGAGCGCACCGGCAGGCGGTATGATCACAAGGTACTGGTCATCGCCTTTCGTGTAGAACACTCCGTCCTGATAGTAATAGTCTGTTCCTGCGGCGGCATAGCTCTGGACGAGTCCCATTGACTGGGCAAGCTTGTAGGCTTCGCCGGAGCGGTTCGACATCTCCTGCGCCTGAGCCGAGAGCGTTGCGTTCTGCTGCGCAATCAGAGCATTGTTGGCGGCAATCTGCTCGTTTTGCTGCGCGATATAGGCATTGTTCTCGTTAATCTTGTCGTAGGTGTTGTTCAGCGTATTGTAGTAGCTGACTCCAACCGATGCCAAAGCGATGTCGGTTGCGATTGCAGTTGCGACGGAAGTACCGAAAGGTGGGCGGCAGACAATGTAACAGCCGTCAATCAGGCGGTAATAGATGTCGTCGTAGCAGTAGTAGCGGATGCCGTGCCAGTCGCGGTACCAATAGCCTGCAGGAAGGACGCGCACCCTGTAGCCGAAGCAATGGTGGTGGTGCGAATCATAGAATCTGTGAGGCGGACGGCGGTCAAAATCGATAAATCCTCTGTCACGCGGATGCGGCGGGCGCACGTTGCCGCGAGGCGGCTGCGGTTTTCCGTGTTTGCCGTCAGGCGGAGGGGTGTTCACGCCGCCGGGACGGCCATTGTCTGTTCTGCCGTTGTTCACGCCATTCCCCGGAGGGGTCGGACGCTCGGACGTCGGTCTGTCGTTGTGGACAGCAGTTGCCGGCCTTGTCACTGTGCTCTTGCCGTTCTGATTGCCGTTTTGCGGCTGTCTGCCTGCAGTCTGTCCGCTGTTGTTGCCGTTCCCGTTCTGAATGGCGGTCACGCGCCTTCCTGTGGAAGTGGTTCTGTCCGATGCCGGAGTCTGTGTCTGACGCGTTGTGGTTGCCTGGCGTGTGCCAGCAGCGGTGGTCTTGCGCGTCGGAGTCGTGGTCTGGACGGATGAGGACGTGGTCTTGCGCGTCACGGTTGTCGCCTGGCGCTTTGGCGTTGTGGATGTTGTCTTGCGGGAAGATGTCGTGGTCTGACGGGTCGCCGCAGTGTTTTTGGATGAAGATGAAGTGCTTCTCGACACGGTCCTGCCTTGTGATGATGAAGACGAACGGTGTGAAGAAGATGAGCCCCGGGAGGAGGATGAACTTCTGGAAGATGTACTCCGGGATGAAGATGTGCTTTTTGATGAGGAAGATGAACTCCGGGAGGACGATGTGCTCCGGGAGGACGATGGCGTCGTGCGGCGGGTCTGGGCATATCCGTCCATTTGGAATGCAGCCAGAGCTATCAGCATCGCCGCCATTGCCGCTTTGCAATAAGATGTTTTCATAGCCATAGATTTTTAAGCTGTTAATCCTAATATAACCTGGTTAATCCTTGTATATCCAATATTTTTTCGAGGTCTCACGGAATTTTTCAGCGTCACCGCGCCAATAATCCGAAATGTCGTCGAAGTCGTACCGGACACCGAAAACCGTTCTGACATAATCTGTGCCACAAACTTTGTCGAACGAGCCTGTCGAGGTCGCTGTCTCGAAGGGCTTGCGCGAAGGATAGAGCTTCGCAAGGGCCTGAAGGACACGGAATTGCACCTCGGTCAAAGCCGCCTTTTCATAGTCCGTGAAGAAATATTGCACTCCCCTGACTGTTTTTCCGGCCTGCGAACCGGAGAAGGGTTTATAGACGACTGTGCGGAACGCCACTCCAGGAAGGTTGTAACTGTCAAGCTCCTTCTTGAGCGCCACAGGGTCAATCCACTGGGCGGCAAAAACGTGGAACGGAAGGGTGTAGCCGATGCCGATCTGCAGGTATCCCGCAAGGTCACCGGCAATTCCGGCCGAGGCGTAATACTGCGGAGTGTCGCAGGTGGGGATATTCGGAGAGGGCAGAATCCACGGAAGGCGGGTCTCGGAATAGAGCATTCCCCTGTGCCAGCCCTCCATCGGAACCACTGTCAGACGGCAGTGGGCCGGAGCCTGTTTCCCACGCTGTCCGCAATTGAGGTTTTCTCCGTTCAGCATAAGGGCGAGTTCCCCGACTGTGAGTCCATATATATAAGGTATTTTGTACTGGCTCACAAAAGAATGGAAGCCGTCCCTGACCAGCGGGCCCTCAACCTTGAGCCCCCCGAGCGGGTTAGGACGGTCAAGCACCACCACCTCGATTCCCGCCTCTCCGCAAGCTTCCATAACCAGTCCGAGAGTGCTGATGAAGGTGTAGGAACGGACTCCTACATCCTGAATGTCGTAAACCATCACGTCAATGCCCCGAAGCATCTCCGGAGTCGGCTTGCGGGTGGCTCCGTAGAGGGAATGGACAGGCAGCCCGGTGGCTGGATCCTTTTCGTCGGCTACCTTGTCCCCGGCATACTTGTCTCCCCTCACTCCGTGTTCCGGACCGTAGAGCGCGACCAGTTCCACCCCTTCAGCCGAGGCAAGAATGTCAACCGTGGAATTGAGACGGCTGTCAACACCGCTCGGATTGGTGACCAGACCGACACGCCTGCCCTGAAGCAGGTCGAACCCCCTGTCACGCAGCACCTCTATCCCCGTCTTCACCAGAGGGGCGTGCGCATTTTCCGTTCCTTCCCCCGGAGACTGAAGTTCCTGTCCGCCCAGGGCCAACGGGGCGAAGAACGCGAATGCCACAAGGGCAAAAGAATATATCCTATTTCTTCCCATAATCAGGTTCTATTTTCAAAAGCATTGTCACAAAAACAGTTACGAGGCAGCACGCGCCCACCGTCCAGAAGAACCCGGTGTAGCCTAGCACCTCCTGCAGATACCCCGCCACCATCCCTGGAAGCATCATGCTCAGAGCCATAAACGCGGTGCAGAGCGAATAGTGCGAAGTTTTGTATTCTCCGCGTGAGAAATATATCATATAGAGCATGTATGCCGTGAATCCGAATCCATATCCGAACTGGTCGAGGCATACGAATCCCCCGATCACCCACATTGAAGCGGGTTTCGCGATGCTGAGCCATATGAATGCGAGAGAAGGGAGCGTAAGGGAGAGAGCCATAGGCCACAGACAGCGTTTAAGGCCCCATTTTGCGACCGCCATTCCGCCGAGTATCCCCCCGACGGTGAGCGCGATGACCCCTGCCGTGCCATAGACCGCCCCGACCTGGGCAGTGGTGAGCCCGAGTCCGCCGTCTTCAGGGGCGGAAAGCAGGAAAGGATTCATCATCTTGACAAGAAACGCTTCCGGAAGGCGGTAGAGAAGAAGGAATACGAGAGCGAGGACGATTCCCGGCTTTTTGAAGAATGTGGAGAATGTAGTTCCGAAGTCTCTGAATATGCCTCCGGCAGAGGTGCGAGGGGCGCCTGCAGGTGCGTGCGAACCGGCTGCGGAGTCGGCCTGCGGGCGCGGAAGGGCGAAAATGTGCCAGAGAGTGACAGCGGCAAAGATGACCGCGGTGATGAGTATCGTCCAGAACCAGGACCTCGGTATGTCACCGAGACGGCTTTCGAGAACGCCGGCAATCACCACCAGAACCCCCTGCCCGAAAACCGAAGCGAGGCGGTAGAAAGTGCTGCGGATGCCGACGAAGATGGACTGGTCGCCGGGGCTCAGCCCGATCATATAGAATCCGTCGGCGGCGATGTCGTGGGTCGCACTGGCAAAGGCCATAACCCAGAATATTATCAGAGTGAGCGTGAACAGCGAAACCGGGGTGGAGCCGTCTGCACAGCGGTTTTCTGCAAGCGCACCGGCATCGTGAGGCAGCGAGAACGCAAGGACGGCAAAGCACACGGAAAGGAGAATCTGCATAGTGAGCACCCACCACCTCTTTGTCCGGAGGATGTCAACGAAGGGGCTCCATAGAGGTTTTATCACCCACGGGAGATAGAGCAGGCTTGTGAACATCGCCATAGAGCCGTTGCTCACCCCCATCTTCGTGAACATTGTGACGGAGATGCTGTTCACGACAAAATAGGGTATGCCCTCCGCAAAATAGAGCGTGGGTACCCAGAGCCACGGTGATATGTTTTTTCTGTCCATCTGCATATTTTTTCCGTCCATCTGCCCGTTTATTCGTGGAACTTCATTCTTATCTCTTCAGGTCTTTGGCTCGGGACGGGTCAGGAAGAGCCTCGACTACTTGAGTGCCCGGGTAGTAGTGCCGGAGTATATCCTCGCAGGAATAGCCCTGTTCGGCCATAACCGCTGCGCCGATCTGGCAGAGCCCGACACCGTGTCCCCAGCCCCGTCCGCGAAGTATGACGCGTCCGTCAGAGGTGAATTCAGCCTCGAATGCGGAGCTCTTGAGGTGTGACTCAGAGAGCAGTCTTCTGATTTCCAATTCTTTGCCCACAGTGAAACTGCATTTCGTCCCGATAATCCTCAGCCTGCATATCCTGCCGGAAGGGCCCGTTTCAACCGCTTCCAGAGCAGTGAGAGAGCCGATGTCGATGCCGCTTTTCCGACAGATGAGTGCGGAGAGGCGATCGATGTCATAGACCTCGGTCCAGCGGTAGAAGTCCGCGGTGCCGACATCGCAGCTGCTGAAAATCCGGGAAAGCAGAGACTCTCCGGCTAGGGAACAGAACGGCGTTCCCCCGGGGAGATGCTCCGGAGTGTCGGGGAGCGGCCTGAGGTAGGGTTTGTCCCCGTCCGCCCAACAGGTGGCGAATCTCTCCATCATTCCTCCGCAGCATTTCGAAAAACGCGCGTCACAAAGTTCACCCTCATATGAGAGGACCTGTCCCCAGGTGGCATCCACGGCTTTCTGAACGGCAGGATTGGTGGCACGGGTCAGACCCTGATAGCGCTGGCAATGGTCGTCGGCGCAGACATCGAAGTTTCGATGTTCGCTGCGGTCATACCATTTTGTGTATGAGCCGGAATCCTTCTGTTGTTGAACAGAAGCCCCTGCAACAGGAAAATTCCCGTCCGCGTCAAATCCTGACGGAATCACACTGCCCAGCTGCGGTCCGAAGCAGGAAAGCCAGGTGACAACATCCTCTATGTTCCTGCAGCGGAAGAACAGTTCCCTCTCGCGGGCATCGCAGGACGGGGTGCGGCGATGTTTCAGCTGCGCCATCACCCAGGAGCGGGAAATCACGGCGTGGGCTTTCAGAAACTCCTCGGGAGAATTCTGGTTCATCTCGGAAGAGATGACGCTGAGGAGATAGTCCTCAACCCCTATCACATTGACGGCGGTCAGCATCCTGTCCTCCACGATGATCTTCAGAGCACCCGCAAATTTCTGAGTTTCACGGCGTTCCCAATGAAACCCCTTGCCGATCACCACATCGTGAATCTCAAAAGTGGGTTCGGCGAAAAATGTCGAAGGAGTCTGTTCCTCAAAGAAAAGTTCATCATAGAGAGCGCCGTCGTAGTCAATTTTGCCCTCGCGCCAGGTCGCCGTCCGTGTACCGCCGCCATCGGGATACATCCTGAACTCGATGCGCGGGGCTGACATAACGCCCACACTGATGTGCGGCTGAGTCCGTGTGATGCGGCGGACAATCTTCCTCTGGGCTTCCCGGCTCAGCGTCACCTCGTCAAGCACCTCTGTGAGAAGCGCTGCGTCGAGTTTCTCGAAGTCCTCCGGTACCGGAGCGATGAAACATCCGCCCATATCCGCGCAGCCCGGACTCATCGTGAGGTGGTCAGGGCCGTCGGAGAAGTAATGGTGCGAGCGGTGAGCGGTGCGGAATACTACAATCGAGCAGTATTCGCCGCCTTCGTACCAGCTGATGAGGTTGAACAGAGGCTCGCTCTCCCCTTCCGGCGTGTCGGCACAGTCGAGGAGACGGTAGAAGAGTTTCGCCGCGGACTTGGAGGTTGCCGCGCGGAGGACAAACACCCCGTTTACGAACTTGTTGTAGTGGTAGAGCCGCGCATCCTGGGCGGAAGCGATATAGGTCAGTTCCGGCACCGGAGAAGACGGGTCGGCCGATTTTGCCGAAGAGGCCCTGACCTCCGCAAGCATCGAACGGACATCAGCCTCCAGAGGCATAAGCCCGCGCGGAGCAGCCTGAAAATGGTGGTGGTCCGGAGCCGATGCACCTGAATGCGGACCGTTGTAGAAGAACGTATAGGCCTGATATTTCCTGGAAAGGTCGAGGATGTCGATGTAACGCTGACGGATGGACTGGTCGCAGTGGCGCGTCATCGCAATGACAAGATGGTCAGGGAAAATCGGATACGGGTTGAGCAGGATGTCGTATTTCTTGCCTTTGCGCCCGTCGAAACGGATGAAGGTCTGCTCCGGGAAACGGTTGCAGAAGAAGCAGGGACGCTCCGCCACCGAGGCTTTGTCAAGTTTCGCCGCAGACGAAATCATTCTCGCCGGGTTATGCTGCACCGTCACCTCAAGTCCTCCGACCGTCAGCTTCTTCGTCTTCACGCCCTTGAGAGCCCGGAAATTGGCGCAGGCGAGAGGCCAACAGGAAAGCTGGTCGTTGACGAATTTCTGTATCTCGTTGTTTTCTTTCATTATATTCAAGTCTCGCACTTTTTTCATCTCTCCGGCGTCACGCCCCGGTAAGCCTTAATGATTGCTTATCCGGAACAGCAGTTCGGCCGTGCGGAGGCTGTCCTTGTAGAGATTGTTGGCGTTCTGTTTTTCTATGCTCAGCGCAGAATCCGAATTTCCGCCCCACCGCCGGCAGAAGTAAAGGGACTCGTAAATCCGCCCGAGACGGTACATCCCCGAAAGCCGCAACCCCACGGCATAATCCTCGCCATAGCTCGTATTCGGAAAATGAACTTTTCGGAGAATGTCGGTCCGGAACGCCCTCGGCGCCCCGAGTCCATTGATTCTCAAAGCGTTGTTATGCCCGTTGGTGTCCGTCCATTCGCGGTGGTCAACAAGTCCGGGCGGCAGCGGCGAGAGGTCAAAACCGGTGAGTGTGTAGGAGCCAACCAGCATCGCGCAGCGCTGCGAGCGGAATCCGGTGACAATCCGCGAGAGCGTGTCCGGTCCGGAATAGACGTCATCGCTGTCGAGCTGCACGGCGTAGAGCCCGCAGTGAGGACTGTCAATCGCGAGATTCCAGCATCCGCCGATTCCGAGCCCTTCCTCTTCAGGGATTATGTGTATGAGCCGGGACTCCTCCTTCGCGAATCCGTCGAGAAGTTCCGTCGTCCCGTCAGTCGAATGATTGTCAATGACTATTATGTTGAAATCGAAGTCACAGTGCTGCGAAAGGGCGCTTTTCACGGCATCCCCGATTGTTTTGACCCGGTTGAAGACAGGAATCACCACCGATGCCGTGACGGGGAATCCGCCTGCGGTTCCTGGATTCAGACGGCTTTCATCCCCACCCCGGGGCACAGAGTCCGACACGCCATATACCGGGGAGTCCGGCTCCGGAGCCTCGGGACGGGGGCCGAGCCACGCGCCGACCCGCTTCAGATGCGCGGTACAGGCCGCCTCCATCTCCAGCTGCACTTCCCTGTTCGATGCCTTCACATAGTCGAACTGCTTTTCGCCGCTCGCCCTGAGATCCGCCTCCTCATATTTATAAAGATATTCCCTGATGTGAAAGATGCGGGACATCCTCAGACGAAGATCGTAAAGTGCAGCGTGTCTGTAGGACGCTTCAGCTTTCTGCCGGTCAAGAGCCTGTCTGAATGACGTTGTCCGGAAAAGGACCGCCGGGCCGAAATCGAAGTCGTTCCGGAGGGATCCCGCCTGACAGTCAATCAGCGGATGGAGGCTGCCGTTCTCGATGCAGTCGGAATAGAGCAGATCCGCCCCTGTCGCGTCGGCAGTCTGAACGAACCTCTCAAGCGCGTGCTGCACAGGCGAAATCCGGTATTTTTCCTGACACAGGAGAAAATACGGAGCCCCGACGGACGACGCGATACGCGAAAGTTCGTCCGTATCCCCCGGAGCGTTTGTGTATATTATTGATATTCCGTCCATTTGTTCATAGCAGCGCAATCAGTCTGTCCCGTATATTCCCGAATTCCATTTCAAAATTGGGGGTGAGTATGTTCTTCCCCATAGCCCCGTCAATTTCCCCGAGTGTCCAGAACCTTCCTTCAGTAACCTCGTCGAGATCCGGTCTTATGTCGAAGGATCCGACTGCCGCGAATATGTTCACAAGTTCGCGCTCGCGTTCGGAGTCATAGGGATATGTCCCCATATACACTGGATTGAAACGCGTCAGGTGCAGTTCTTCCATCGATTCGCGCATAATCGCTTCGATGAGACTTTCCCCGTAGCCGACGTGTCCGCCGACCGCCGTGTCCCATTTTCCGGGCTGTATGTCCTTTTTCATCGAACGTTTCTGGAGATATATCCTCTCTTCGCGGTCGATTATGTGAAGGTGGACGACCGGATGCAGAAGACGCGACCCGCTGTGGCAGTATTTCCTTCCGGCACGTCCCACGACAAGCCCGCTCTCCTCGACTATGGGAAAGATTTCATCTTCAGTCCGCTTTCCGCGCGGCGAGGTTGCGGTGAGCCCGGGAAGCAGCGGAGCCGGTTCGACAGGGTAAATCAATTCGAACATTCCGCTAAAATTGATGGTTTATGATTTCGAGTTCCTCCGGCGTGTAGAGCAGTGTGTCCAGGAAATCCGGGAAGCAATGGGCCAGAAGCATAAAGATGCCGAAGAAGAGTGCGGCGGCAAGAATCAGCGACAGCAGCACTGTCAGCATAATTTTGGCGGCCGGCGTTTTTGACGGGGCCGGGGCCGGTTCTGAAGATGGCTCTGGGGATGGTTCTGAGGATGGCTCTGTGGATGGCTCTGTGGACGGCCCAGAGGTTGGCTCAGCGGTTGACTCCGAAGAAGATTCAGCAGATGACACCGGAGATGATTCTGAGGTTGACTCTGAAACTGGCACGGGAGCCGGCTCTGGGGTTGGCTCAGCGGTTGACTCCGAAGCTGGCTCTGGGGTTGACACGGCGGCCGGTTCGGGAGTTGGTTCGGCGGCCTGTTCGGAGTGGAGTATGTCGTCAAGCCCGCTCATCGCGTCGGTAAGTTCCCGTTCCGTCTCCTTGTGGGTCTTGAGCGAGAGGGGCTGAAGCCCGAAACCCTCCGGATAGATGTCAAGCGTCTCGTCAGCGACAAAAAACAGGTTGTTCTCCCGCGTCGCACGAAGCCTTCCGAGTCCCGGGAACACTATGACTTTCCGCGTGTGGAGCACCTCCTTCATTTCCGCAAGGAAATCAGTCAGAATGAGCCTCGCAGCCTCTTCCGTGACATCATTCGCCCCGGCATAGAGCCGCACCAGCAGATTCCCGTCGTCCGGCTGGCTTCTGAAATAGAGCTTCCTGTAAGGAGGATTTATCGTATATCCCCTGTCTGAAAAGCTCGCCGGAACAATCTCGGCAACAAAGCACCCCACCCCCGGCAGGGCGACCCTGTCGTGTTCCAGAATGAGGTCATACACCATTTTTGAGAGAAGGTCAATGTCCATATGTACCCTTTTTCAGCTTGTCAAGTCTTGCGCCTGCGAAATTTGAGTTTTTCATAGTCCTGCGGTTCCGGAGGAAATCGCAAAGCAAGCATTACAAAAGTACAAAGATATAAAAAATGTAGTTCAGTAAGCATAAAAAATGCAGCTCAGCCCATTCCAAAATCAGAGATTTGATACTGCCATCCGGTCCTGACGGGCGCTATGATTTTGTAATATTTGAATATTTTTCTATTTTTGCAGCCCGCCGGACGGGAAAAAGAAATTGTATGCCGAAGAAAAAGAGCAACATAGAGATCAAAAACCGCAGGGCCTCGTTCGATTTCGAATTCATCGAGACCTACCAGGCGGGCATTGTGCTCACCGGGACTGAAATAAAGTCAATCCGTGCCGGGAAAGCTTCCCTTGTGGACGCCTTCTGCTACTTCAACGCCGGGGAACTCTATGTCAAGAATATGCACGTTGCGGACTACTGGTGGGGAAGCTGGGGAAAGCACGACCCGAGACGTGACCGCAAGCTGCTTATGACGAAAAAGGAGTTGGGAAAACTTCAGAGAGCCGTAAAAGAAAAGGGCCTCACCATCGTCGCAGTCAAGCTCTATATCGCCGACAACGGCTACGCCAAACTCCTTATCGCCCTCGCACGGGGAAAGAAGGAGTACGACAAACGGCAGTCCATCAAAGAGAAAGACCTCCGACGCGAACTAGATCGGGGATAGAGGCCAACCTTGGAGGCACCATTTGGGGTGAGCGACAATAATCCTCAGACCTTCCAGACGCGCAGATACTGCTGCAGAGCCCAACATCTCGTCGCGGAACCTTGCCGCCGCCTGAAAATCGAGCTCTGCGGAAGCCTTTTTCATATTGGCCTTTGCGGTCTCGGCGGCCTTCTCCACCTGGGCGCGGGACATCGAACGGATGACAGGGTCCTGAAGAACAGCGGCAAGGTCGGCCTGGATGTAGCCGTCGGCATACGCGCTGTTGGACTCGCGGACGGCATCGTGACCGAGGCCCACGGTAATCCGGCCCTTGCCGAGATCCGACGGATTCGGGATGTACTTCGGATCATCGTAGGAATTCGCCGCGCTGATGCGTCCGTGACCGGTTTGAGCACGGGAGGCTCCGTGGCTGCCGGCCCCTGAAGCGTCTCCGGACGCCGCTGTCTTCCCGCTGCCATAGACATTCGCCAGCGCATTGCTCTTGACTGCCACCTGCTTCGGAGTTATGCCGTGCAGCTTGTTGTATTCCATCTGTTTCGTGCGCCGGCGGTCGGTCTCGTAAATAGTCTCCTGCATCGACTTGGTGACCGTGTCCGCATACATTATCACAAGCCCGTTGACATTTCTCGCGGCACGCCCCGCTGTCTGGGTCAGCGCCCTTCCCGAGCGAAGGAAACCCTCCTTGTCCGCATCCAGAATGGCCACGAGCGAAACCGTCGGGATGTCAAGGCCCTCCCTCAGGAGGTTCACCCCCACGAGAACGTCGAACAGCCCGTTCTTGAAATCTTCGATGATTTCCACCCGCTCCATCGTGTCCACATCCGAGTGGATGTACCGGCAGCGCACGCCCATATTCGTGAAATATTTCTCCAGTTCCTCCGCCATCCTTTTGGTCAGAGTCGTCACGAGCACCCTCTCGTCAGCCTCGGCGCGAACGCGTATCTCCTCTAGCAGATCGTCCACCTGATTTGCCACCGGACGGACCTCGATCGGCGGGTCAAGCAGCCCGGTCGGACGCACAACCTGCTCAACCACAAGGCCTTCCGATTTCTCAAGTTCATACTCCGCCGGGGTCGCGCTCACAAAGACTTTCTGCCCGGCAAGCGCCTCGAATTCGTCGAACTTCAGCGGGCGGTTGTCCGCAGCAGCCGGAAGCCGGAAACCATAGTCGATCAGCACGGATTTCCTCGAATGGTCGCCCCCGTACATAGCCCGGATCTGCGGAATCGTCACGTGGCTCTCGTCGATGAAAGTTATGAAATCCTTCGGAAAATAGTCCATCAGACAGAACGGGCGCATCCCCTCCTTGCGGCCGTCGAAATAGCGCGAATAGTTCTCGATTCCGGGACAGTAGCCCATTTCCTTGATCATTTCCAGGTCATATTCAACCCTCTGTTTCAGCCTTTTGGCCTCCATTCCCTTGCCATAGTCCATCAGCTGGTCATAGCGTATGCGCAGGTCGTCCTGAATCTGGCTCACAGCCTTCGCCGAGCGTTCTTTCGTCGTCACGAAATTGTTTGCCGGATATATCGAAATCTCGTCGATATCCTGAACCGTCGCCCCTGAAACCGGGTCTATGACGCAGAGCCTGTCCACCTCGTCGCCGAAAAATTCAATCCTCACGGCATTCTCCCCATAGCCGATGCACACGTCAACCGTGTCTCCCCTCACCCTGAACGTGCCACGCTTGAAGTCGGTTTCCGTGCGGGAGTAGAGAGCATCCACAAGCTGGTAGAGCAGTCTCGTGAGACTCCTCTGCTCTCCGCGCCGGACGACAACCGTCTGGGAATGAAAGTCTTCCGGGTTGCCGATTCCGTAGAGACAGGACACGCTGGAAATCACGATCACGTCGCGCCGCCCGCTCATAAGGGCGGAGGCCGCGCTCAGACGCAGTTTCTCGATTTCATCGTTGATGCTCAGGTCCTTTTCGATGTAGGTGTCGGTCGTGGGGATGTATGCCTCCGGCTGATAGTAGTCGTAGTAGGAAACGAAATATTCGACGGCGTTGTTCGGAAAAAACGACTTGAATTCGCCGTAGAGCTGGGCGGCGAGGGTCTTGTTGTGGCTGAGAATCAGCGCCGGCCGCTGAAGTCTCTCGATCACGTTCGCCATCGTGAAGGTCTTTCCGGATCCTGTCACGCCGAGCAGCGTCACCGCATCCACACCCTGGTTCAGAGCCTTGCATATCCCCTCTATCGCCCCCGGCTGGTCGCCCGAAGGCTCATATTCCGAAACTATCCTGAATTTGTTCATAATGATTTCATTGCCTGCAGTATCCTTTTTGATCCTGTTCCTCCCTACAAAATCTCCGCGAAATTATAATCTTTTTCGCACAATTCAGATGAAACCCTTGAGAAAATCTCCGATAAAGGCTAACTTTGCCGGGTTGCTCAAAACGGCGAAGCCATACTTTCGCAGGTACGAAGCTGAGCCAGGATATGCGAAACTTAAATTTATGACTCTTGATTTTGACTGTGTGCGTCGCCTGCTCTATGGCGGCGGGAAAATAGACCTTGCGGATCTTCCGATGGATTCGGTGATGGAATGCCACGAGTTCCTGAAGGAATTTTCGTCCGACAAGGTGATATACGGAATCAACACAGGATTCGGGCCTATGGCACAGTGGCGCGTCGATGACCGCTATCTGACTGATCTCCAGTACAATATCATCCGCAGCCACGCCACCGGAGCAGGAGACCCGCTCCCGGACATCATGGTGAAGGCCGCAATGATCGCGCGGCTCGGAACCTTTCTGCAGTGCCGCTCAGGGGTACACCCCGAGGTTGTGGAACTTCTTGCCGAATTCATAAACAGAGGCATATATCCCTTCATCCCGAGACACGGAAGCGTCGGGGCCAGCGGAGACCTCGTGCAGCTCGCACATATCGCGCTCACCCTCATCGGAGAAGGCGAGGTTCACTGGAAGGGGGAATGGAGACCGTCGAAGGAGGTTATGGACGAGAACGGGCTGAAACCGTTCACTATGCGCATCCGCGAAGGACTTTCGCTTACCAACGGCACCTCGGTGATGACCGGTGTCGGACTGGTGAACCAGATTCAGGCCGAGCAGCTGCTGGACTGGGCGACTCTCGCCTCGGTGATGATGAACGAGATCGCCTCTTCTTTCGACGACCTTATGGCAGAGCCGCTGAACAGTGTGCGGCGTCACGAGGGCCAGCAGGTGATTGCCGGAAGAATGCGCCGGCTCTCCGAAGGAAGCGCCTGTCTCAAAAAGCGCGAGCACGATCTCTACGACAACGGCCACGGGGCGGACAAAGTCTTCGACCATAAGGTGCAGGCGTATTACTCGCTGCGATGCGCTCCCCAGATCCTGGGCCCCGTATGGGAGACTCTTATGAACTCACGCCGTGTGCTTGTGGAGGAACTTAACTCAGCGTGCGACAATCCGATTGTGGATCCCGTTTCGAAGAATGTCTATCACGGGGGCAACTTCCACGGAGACTACATTTCCCTTGAGGAGGACAAGGTCAAGATTGCTATGGTCAGGGTCGCGATGACTGCCGAACGTCAGCTGAACTACCTGTTCCACGACCGCATAAACGGCATTCTCCCTCCGTTCCTGAACCTCGGTACTCTGGGGCTGAACTACGGAATGCAGGCCTGCCAGTTCACTGCGACTTCCACGACCGCCGAATGTCAGACCCTGGCAATGCCGAACTATGTCCACAGCATCCCGAACAACAATGACAACCAGGATATCGTCAGTATGGGCACAAACACCGCTCTTCTCTGCGCCCAGGTCATCGAAAATGTCCGGCAGGTGATGGCGATACTCTACATAGCTCTGGCACAGGCTGTCGACTGTCTGAAGATTGCCGATTCCCTCGCTCCGTCGAGCCGCAGGGCATATGACGAAATCCGACGGATCGTCCCTCTCTTCGTTGAAGACACGCCGTTCTACAGGGACATCGCGAATGTCAGCGAATGGATGAAAAACAATCCTTTGGATCTCGAAAAGTCATAATTAATTCAGGATCAACGGAATACACATACAGATCGATTTCATATCAATGGAACGTCACATAGACACGAAATAGTCATATCATATCGACAGCACATTAACATCAAATAACTCAAGTTTCGCACTTGCGAAACTTAAATCAAATGACAATGGCACAGAAACCTTCAATCCCCAAGGGCACGAGAGACTTCGGACCGGCAGAGATGGCCGGAAGAAACTATATTTTCGACACAATCCGTTCTGTTTTCAAGACTTACGGATATGCGCCGATCGAGACTCCGTCGATGGAGAACCTTTCCACTTTGATGGGGAAATACGGCGAGGAGGGGGACAAGCTCCTGTTCCGCATACTGAACTCCGGGGAGGCGTTCAACGGGATTGATTTCAGGGAATATGAGACCGCTCCTTCTGATTCCGACAACCCCGAAAAAGGACCGTTCTACAACTGCCGCGCACTCACCAACCGCGTGTGTGAGAAGGGGTTGCGCTACGACCTCACCGTCCCGTTCGCCCGCTTTGTCGTGCAGCATCAGAACGAGATTTCTTTCCCGTTCAAGAGGTTCCAGATTCAACCGGTCTGGCGTGCCGACCGCCCGCAGAAGGGACGCTACCGCGAGTTTTACCAGTGCGACGCGGATGTCATCGGCTCCACATCCCAGCTCAATGAACTTGAACTTGTGCAGATTGTCGACAGGGTTTTCGGGCTGTTCGATGTGCGCGTATGCATAAAAATCAACAACCGCAAGGTTCTCACCGGACTTGCTGAGATCTGCGGATTCCCGGACAAGGTGGTTGACATCACCGTGGCAATCGACAAGATCGACAAGATCGGCCTTGAGGCAGTCGAGGCGGAAATGCTCGAAAAGGGTCTGACGGAAACGGCCGTGAAAGTCATAGAGCCTGTGCTTCAGAT
Organism: bacterium; assembly: GCA_963615405.1. Classification (GTDB taxonomy): domain Bacteria; phylum Bacteroidota; class Bacteroidia; order Bacteroidales; family UBA932; genus Cryptobacteroides. The sequence continues at coordinate 23,138 of CAVEHG010000003.1, forward strand.
GGGAGGCAGTACTGCTGAGAAGATTGCGCTTATGCGGGGTCTGTTCGGCGGAGGTTCGGCTTCCGGACTGGTTTCGGAGACGGGTCTGAATGGCATCGACGAACTTGAGGAGCTTTTCGGCTACATTGAAGCGGCGGGCATCTCCCAGCAGGTGGAGATTGACCTCTCGCTTGCCCGCGGACTCAACTACTACACCGGAGCAATCTTCGAAGTGAAAGCTCTGGATTTCGAGATCGGAAGCATCTGCGGAGGCGGCCGCTACGACAATCTCACCGGAATATTCGGCCTTCCCGGAATGTCCGGAGTGGGAATATCCTTCGGTGCCGACCGCATCTACGATGTCCTCAAGGGGCTCGGCAAATTCCCCGATGACGTTACTTTCGGAGCGAAGGTTCTTTTTGCCAATATGGGCACGGACGAGGTTAAGTACCTCATCCCGATTGTCCGGCAGCTCCGCGAATCGGGAGTCTCCTGCGAGATTTTCCCAGAATCGGGCAAACTGAAGAAACAGTTCGACTACGCCGACCGCAAGCACATCCCGTTCATTTCCATCTGCGGCGCTGACGAGGCGGCCTCCGGCAAGGTGAATTTCAAGAATCTCACGACCGGAGAACAGCAGGCCTTCGACAATGCGGATTTTGCCGGGATGCGGAAATTCCTCGGTGTGTAAAAAAATACCGCAAAAGTTTGCAGCATCAAAAAAAAGTTGTACCTTTGCAATCCCATTCGGAAAAAGCCATTTTGGCGGCATCCCCGTGGGACAGTGAATACAAATTCCTGAATAGCTCAGTTGGTTAGAGCATCTGACTGTTAATCAGAGGGTCGCAGGTTCAAGTCCTGCTTCAGGAGCAAACATCGCGGGGTAGAGCAGTTGGTAGCTCGTCGGGCTCATAACCCGGAGGCCGGAGGTTCGAGTCCTTCCCCCGCTACCAAGTTCTTTTAAGAGAGTGACCAAAAAGTCATTCTCTTTTTTTGTACCCGGAAACGCCGTAGACCGCTTTCTAGTAAGCATTAAAAAATAAGTTGGTACAGATTTGTGCAGTATTTTTGAGGATAGATGTCTTTTGGAAGAGGGAGTGTACTGGAGGTACATGACCGATGAGAAAAGACATATAGACCAAAAAGGCAAACAAAGATGACCAAGGAATTTTTTAGTGATTACTCATTCAACCTCTACGGGTGGAAGGGTTGGCGGCCGGCAATAGATCGTCCAAGCGTGAGCTCATCCGCATATTCAAGATCATCTCCAAACCCGAGACCGCGGGCGAGGGATGTCACCTTCACATTGTACTGCGAAATCTGACGATAGATATAGAACGAAGTCGTTTCCCCCTCGACATCCCCGCTCAGGGCAAGGATTATTTCAAGAGAGCCGGGGGCACATTCAGAAGAACCGGTATTATTTTCCGAAGCGCCGGACCGGTGCTCCGAAACTCTGGTAATCAGTTCGCGGATCGTAAGGTCGGACGGACCTGTTCCGTTGATGGGGGAAATCACACCGCCGAGGACGTGGTAGAGACCGTGGTACTGGCCTGTCGCCTCTATGCTCATCACATCGCGGACAGACTGGACGACACAGATCTTGTCACGGTCGCGAGTCCTGTCAGAACAGATGGCGCACACATCAGTGTCCGAAATCATCCTGCATTCGCGGCAGTATTTCACATTGTCGCGCAGGGAAGCGATTGCCTCGGTGAAATGATGGACATTCTCCTGCGGCTGCCTCAGAAGATACATGGCAAGACGAAGGGCACTCCTCCGGCCGATTCCCGGAAGAGTGCCTATTGCTTCGACTGCGTTTTCAAGCAGTTTAGACGGATAATTGCCGTTCATAAACATCAGTGTTATGCAGCACGGCAGTACCGCCGCGCCCGGAGTTACTTGCAGGCCATCGCAGCGATTGCGATACTGTTGAGTTTGGTTTCGATGCTGTCGCCACGGCTTGAGAGCACGCACGGAACTTTTGCACCGACAGCCATTCCGGCCTGTTTCACGCCGACGGCAAGCTTGGAATTGGTCTTGTAGAAGACATTGGCCGATTCGATGTTAGGGAAGAGGAGGCAGTCGGCATCGCCGGCAACCGGGCTCTTGAGTCCCTTGATCTGAACGGACTCCATATCAAGCGCAACATCAAGCGCGAGCGGGCCGTCAGCGACGCAACCCTTGATTTCGCCGCGCTCGACCTTCTTCGCGAGAACCGCAGCCTCAACGCAGGCCGGCATACCCTCGAGCATCTGCTCTGTTGCAGCGATGATTGCGACCTTCGGAGTCTCGATATCCATGGAATGGGCGGCGTTCACGAGGTAGTTCAGTTCGGCCTTCTTCTGTTTGAGATCCGGAGCCGGAATCACCGCCATATCGCTGAGGAAGATGAGCTTGTGATAGTTCGGATTCTCGAGAACGGCGACGTGGCTGAGCACCGCCTTAGGAGGAAGTATGCCCGTCTCCTTGTTCAGAATGGCACGGAGGTATTTGTCGGTTGAGCAGAGACCTTTCATAAGGAAGTCGCCCTCTCCCCCGTTTATCATTGCGACAGCCTGAGCTATGGCTTTTGCCTCCACAGGATTGTGCACAATCGTGAATTTCTCCACATCGATACCGTCTTTCGCGCAGACATCTTTGATGAGAGCCTCGTCGCCGACGAGAGTAGCTTCGATGAGACCGAGATCCACAGCCTTTGAAGCGGCGGCAATCGTGTGTCCGTCAACTCCCCACGCCACAATCATTCTTTTTTTCGCTCCGCGTGACGCAAGGCAGGCGAAAATGTCTTCAAATTTTGTAAACATTTGATATATAAAATTTTAATCTTTCACTAAATAACAAACTGCTTTCGTATGCGGTGCGCCCGTCGAAATGGGCATCTTTCACACCTCACGCCGACAGCGTTTCTCTTCTTACTCCTGATTCAGCACAATGTTCATCGTATCCCGCGCAATCATCAGCTCCTCGTTTGTGGCGATGACAGCGACCTTGACCTTGGAGTCAGGCAGCGAGATGAGCATCTCGTCCGCCTTCTCTCCGGCATTCGCATCGTAGTCGAACTTGAGGCCGAGATAGGTCAGATTCTCGCACACGCGGCGGCGCAGACGGACATTGTTTTCTCCGATTCCACCCGTGAAGACAATGAGGTCAACCCCGTTCATCGCTGCAGTGTAGGCTCCGATGAGCTTGGTGATGTCGTAGGTGAGCTTCTTCAGCGTGAGCTTTGCCCTGCGGTCGCCGGAGTTTGCCGCGTCATTGAGGTCGCGCGCGTCGGAAGAAACGCCGGAAAGTCCCTGAAAACCGGATTTTTTGTTGAGCACGGTGCTCATCTGGGCCGGGGTGAAGCCTTCCTTGTCCATAAGATAGGTCACGATGTCAGGGTCGATGTTGCCGCAGCGCGTTCCCATAATCATACCCTCGAGCGGAGTGAATCCCATCGAAGTGTCGATTGACTTGCCGTTCTGGACCGCAGTCACGGAACTTCCGTTGCCGAGGTGGCAGGTGATGATGCGGCTGTCGTTGATGTCGAGTCCGGCGAAAGCGGCTCCCTTCGCGCTCACATATTTGTGGCTCGTGCCGTGGAATCCGTAACGGCGGATGCGGTATTTTTCATAATATTCATAAGGAAGCGCGTACATATACGCATAGTCCGGCATCGTCTGATGGAACGCGGTGTCAAACACGGCAACCTGAGGAACAGACGGGAGAGCCTTGCTGACGGCATCGATTCCGAGAAGGTTTGCCGGGTTGTGGAGCGGGGCGATCTCGCAGCAGTTGCGGATCTGGGAAACGACCTTGTCAGTCACGAGAGCGCTGCAGAAGAACTCCTCCCCTCCGTGCACCACGCGGTGTCCAACAGCCTCTATGTCATCGAGAGAGTCCAGACATCCGCACTCCTTGTCAAGCAGAGCGTCAAGCACAGCCTGAATGCCGACAGTGTGATCCTTGATCGGCATTTCGCGTACGATTTTCTCTTTTCCGGCAGCCTGATGCTTGAGACATCCCACCTCAAGTCCGATACGTTCCACGAGTCCCTTCGCAAGAAGGTCGAATGCCTCGTCATTTTTCATGTCCAGCAGCTGATATTTAAGGGACGAGCTGCCGCAGTTGAGCACTAAAATAATCATATCGATTTGTTTTTATTTTGCATTTCCGCCTGTCGCCGCATAAATTGCGCAACATCGTGCAAAGTTACTATAAATTTCGTACTTTTGCTGCGACTTGGGGTTATGAATTCGCGGCTTTTCAAAAGCGGCGATGAAATGCGAGCCTTTTCCGTATGCCGAAAGTAACTGCCACGCCCCGGGTCCGCCGGATTGAACGCTTCGCCCTCCCTTTCCTTGCCGGGACGCTGCTTACGACTGCTCTGCCCCTCTCCCTCCGATGCGGGACAATCTTTCCGGCCGTCGCAATTCTCCTCCTTTCGCTGACTGTTTTCGGGAATATGGTGATGCTCCGGAGATATGGAGCCGGGTCTATGCCTTCATCTCCCCTTTTCCTGTGCATCGCGCTGTGCGCCGCCGCGTGCGTACTCCGCAGCGGGGCGACATCAATGACCGGGATTTCAGGGATTACCGCATCCGGGAGCACAGGGAATCCGCTCCGGGCGGTCTGCGAAGGGTTCAAGATTCTGATTGACAGTCTTCCGTTTGAAGACAGGGAAAACAACGCGCTGATCAAGGCGCTTCTCACGGGAGACCGTTCAGCCCTGTCGGTTCAGACCGCCCGCGCTTTCAGGGACAGCGGTGCGGCGCACATCCTCGCGCTCTCCGGACTGCATCTCGGGATCATCTACGGGATTGTGACAAAGTGTTTCGTCATACTCGGGAACTCTCCCGCAGCAGTGAAGACACGCTCGGCGCTGACAATCGCAGCCACCGGAGCCTACTGCCTGATGGTCGGAGCCGGACCGTCAATCAGCCGTGCCTTCCTGTTCATTCTTCTGAGAGAGCTGTCGGTAATCCACGGGCGCTCGGCAAGCCTCCGGGACACGCTCTGCGGGGCATTCGTACTTCAGGTCTGCCTGAATGCGGAGGCGGTGCGTTCAATCAGCTTCCAGCTATCCTACCTCGCCATCGCCGGCATAGCCTACATCTACCCTGTTCTGCGGGATTTCTGGCCTTCGGGAGGGTCGGGGCACTCCCCTCTCAAACGGGTCTGGAACAGCGCTGCTGTCTCCATCGCCTGTCAGGCCACCACGGGACCCCTCGCCTGGCTGCGCTTCGGCACCTTCCCCCAATACTTCATTCTCACCAATCTGATTTCCCTGCCGCTGACGGGGGTATTAATCCCGGCGGCACTCTTCACGAGCCTTCTCCACGCGCTCGGCATCTGCCCCGGTGTCGTGGTCCGGGCAACGGAATTCATCGCCGATGCGCTGCGTGGAAGCCTTGAAATCATCGCGTCTATATAAAGCGCACAACGCAACAGGCCGTTTTTTACGTTGCCAGCTTATTCCTTGACGCAGCGGACAGACGCCCCGAAAGAGGCTTTGTCCGCAGTGCCGGCATAGAGATCCGGCTCCTTATCGTTAATGTAGCGGTACCAGGCCTTGTCCCCGTCCGCTTCGTCGGCCGTCCAGAATGCGGCGAACTCATTCACCCCGGAGAACCTGCCGGTCTTCCCCCCGACATTGGCATAGCCGCACGGAAGAACGGAAAGTCCGGACTCATCGGTAATCTTCACCTGCGGCCAATAGGTCCAGAGGATCGTCTCCTCGTAGTTGAACGTGGCATTGACCATCATTTTTCCGGCAATGCCGGCAATGACGCCGTGTTCTTTCGCGTCCTCCGCACCGAGAGCCTTTCCGAGAGCCGTCCAGTCAGCATCGGTCGGAAGCCTGTAACCTGTCGGGCAGGCCGTCTTGGCATCCTCCCAGTTCATATAGCTGCCGAACACGTCCAGCATCGCAGGAGCATTCGAATATGGCGTTCCCTTCCCGGCAACCGCCACATTGCGTCTGAGCCAGGTGGCTTCCCCCACCTTGCAGGCGTAATAGGTGACGCCGTCGGCAGTTACCGTCTCATCGCCGGAGCGCGGCAGCAGCCCGTTTATCGAGCCGCCGAACATTCCTCCGCGGACTATCGTGATTGTTTTGGTGCCGGTCGAAGAGGAATAATAACCGTCCGCGAACGCGGAAGCGCTCACTGTGACGGACCTCAACGTGTCCGCCTTGAAATACTCCCTGTCGCAGAACTTGTAGGTGAAGCTCATAACTCCGTCCTCAAGCGTATCCTTGACCGTATTGTAGCCCTCTGTCACTGTTACGGAGTAGCCGATCTTGTCTCCGTACGGATGAGTCACGCCGCCCAGCGTGAAAGTCACCTCCTCCTGCGGAGAGACGAAAGACGGGATCTCCTTAAAGCTGAGGGTTCCGTCAAGTGACGGGAGGCTCGTGTCGTCATCATCCTTCTTGCAGGAAAGCGCGGCCACGAGCGTGAAAGTCGCCAGCGCGGCAAAGATTATTCTGGATTTGTGCATCATAATTCAATCACCCCTAAAACTCTACGGTCGGAGCGGTCTGGGCGCCCTCCTGAGCCTCGAAATATCCCTTGGCCGAGAATCCGAAGATTGAAGCGATTATGTTCTTCGGAAAGACGCGGATGGCTGTGTTATAATCCCTTGCCGTCTGGTTGTATGCCTTTCTCTCGACGGCTATTCTGTTCTCCGTACCCTCAAGCTGCGCCTGGAAATCGCGGAAATTCTCGTTCGCCTTCAGATCCGGATAGGATTCGGAAATCGCCATAAGACGTCCGAGTGCGGAACCGAGTTCTCCCTGGGCCTTCTGGAACTCCGCAATCTGCTCCTCCGTAAGATTCTCCGCATTGACTGTCACCTGAGTGGCCTTCGCGCGTGCGGCAACCACGGCCTCAAGAGTCTCGGATTCGTGAGCCGCATAGCCCTTGACGGTGGCCACAAGGTTCGGAATCAGGTCAGAGCGCCTCTGATAAACATTCTCAACCTGAGACCAGGCGGTTTTGACACCTTCTTCGGATTTCACGAGACCGTTATAGGCGCTGATGCCCCAGAGGACGATAACAGCCAGGACGATGAGCACGATGGCCGTCACAGACAATTTCTTCTTTTCCATAATATCGTTTTTCTAAATGTTGGCGTTTTCAACCTTGCAACCTGCAAATATGCGCATTTTTCCCGAATATCGCCAAGTAATTGTACAAGGATTGCTAAATTTGTCCCCATAAATATGAATATTATGACCAGACACAACCTGTTCAGAGCCACATTCGCGGTCGCCGTCGCCCTGACATTCAATTCCTGTGCCGCCAGATACGGATATGTCCAGATAACCGGATATGCCCAGGGGGGAACCTACTGTGTGAAGGCGGATCTCGGAGGAACGGGGAAAACGCCGGAATATGTAAAGGAGAGGATTGATTCCATACTCTCAGCGATAGACAACTCTGTTTCGGGCTATAACAAATCGTCGCTCCTGAGCCGTTTCAACGCCGGGGAGAACGTCGTGAAGGACGGGATATTCGAAGAACTGTGCGCTCTCGGAGAGAGATATTACGGCATCACCGGCGGTGCCGTAAATGTCTGGGCGGCACCGCTTTTCGACATCTGGGGATTCGGATTCACCCGCGACTCCCTGCCGTCGCCAGAGCTCATCGCCGCCGCAAAAGCCCTGTGCGACAGCCGTACAAAATTGAATTTCAATGCGATAGCCCAAGGATACAGCAGTGACCTCGTGGCAGACTGGCTCAAAAGCATAGGAGTGAAGAATATGCTCGTCGATGTCGGCGGGGAGATGTACGGACAGGGTCTGAACCCGAACGGAAAGAACTGGACCATAGGGATTGACAGTCCTGTTGACGGGAATTACGACCCGGGCGCGTCGATTCAGTGCACCTGCCGGTTGCCGGAAACTGCCTGCGGCATCGTGACATCAGGGAACTACCGCAAGTTCTATGTCAAAGACGGACGCAAATACGCCCACACGATTGACCCGTGCACCGGCCTGCCTGTAACCCACAACCTCCTGAGCGCCACGGTCATATCCTCCGACCCGGCCTCCACACGGAATGCCGCTGACGCCGATGCCTTCGCAACGTTCTGTATGGTCGCGGGGCTTGAGAAAGCGCAGAAATTCATCCTCGACAACCCTCACCTCGAAGCAATTCTCATCTATGACGACAACGGCCGGATGAAGACCTGGAGGTCGGATGCGGATGCATCAATCTAACTCAGTGATAACGAAGCCTTTGGGAGTGGAGTTTACGTCGTAGGAGAAGTATTCGGAGGGCTTGGAGGGGAGGAAAGTCATTGAG
>CAVEHG010000004.1:0-6881 GCA_963615405.1 bacterium
ATCATATCCATATCCCCTGCCGAGAGCGAAACGCAGAAGTTTGATTTTCCACTGCGGGTCATCCCCGAGAGCCTTCCGTTTCACCGCAATCAGCCTGTCAAGCCTTGCGGATGCACGGTCGACGTCGATTTCTGCAAGACCGGCATCAATGTCATCGCGGGAAATTCCTTTGCACGAGAGCGCGTGGCGTATCTTCACCTTGCCCCAGCCGGAAATCGAGGATTTCTCCCGCGCATAGGCTGCACAGTAGCGGCGGTCATTCACATAGCCGTCCTCCACCAGAGATTCCACCACGGCATCCGCCTGCGCGGAGTCTCCCTCAAGAGTCCGGACAGCCTTTTCCCTGATGTCGTTGACACAGTACTCCCGCCGCGAGCACAGGTTCCGCAGCCTCGCAAGAAGTTTCTGGACAGCAGTGTCTCCGGCCATGGTAATCAGAAATTATAGCCAAGGCTCAGATAAAGGCCGAAATGGTGGATGATGTCCGACCAGTTGACATTCGCGGTAATCGGCCCGAAAATCGTGTTGTAGGAATATTCGAGCGCGAAGCCGTAGGCCCCCTGTCCTGTCTTGATGTCCCGGAAATTGTCGAAGGTATAGAGACAGTTTGCGATTCCAGTCACATAGTGGTTCTTGGCGACATTGAAGCGGAAGTCGGCTCTCGCCACTCCGAGTTTCGGACGGAGCATCATAAGCCGGGGGATTCCGACGAACGGAATCTGCTGTTCGAGATAGCGTCCCTCAATCTGTCCTCCCACGGCGTTCGCAAACACAAGCGGGGACTTGTGGCCGAACTGGCAGCGCGCATTCAGCGCAGGAATGAAAGCGAAGACCTTCCCCATCGGAACCACAGCCTTGAAATCCAAATTCAGAGTATGCAGACCGCCGTCCTGAAATGAATGGACGTAATCTGTGAAAGTCCAGTCGTAGGCCAGACCGAACTTCACTCCTTTCGTGGGGAAATATCCCCGGTCGAAATTGTCCACCTTTCCGTCGATGTGAAGGCTCATATAGTTCGACACCTTTTCCATCGGGTCATAGTCCCCGTCGAAATATGAGCCCAGAAACGTGTTCGCCGAATTGTCGTAAAACAGGTCGTTGCGGATTCCAAGCTTAACGTCGAAGTAGGACCACTTGAGACCGGACACAAAAACTTCCTGCCGGGATGACAGGCAGTCGAACATAGGCCAGTCGTTCCTCGTATTGAACACCTTCGCCTGGGTCCATCTCACGGAGGCTGAGGCATTTACGGTCGGAAATTTCGGAGAGTCGTAGGAGTAGCGTATCTTGAGTTCCGGATTCATGCAGAACTTCGCGTCGAAGTTCAGCGTCGAGCCCTGAATCCTGTTGGCGAAAAGGCCCACATTGAGCACAGCCGTGACGAATTCTTCCGTGTCAGCGCGTACCCCGATCCCGAGCTGATGTATAGGCCCCTTCTTGCAGGTGATGTCGAGGTCGAAAGGATCTGTCCTGCCGTGCAGTTCGTAGGAAACATAATCGTATGCCCCTGTCGCATAGACCTGTGCCATCGCGTGCGAAATCTTTTCGTATGAGAGAGAATCCCCGGGCTGGATGGAGATTTTCTTTTTGAGAATCTTCTCTTCATCGTCCGCGACTCCGGAGATTTTTACATTTCCGATCTTTACGGGATGTTCCCGCAGATTGATGGCGTGGGGGCCCGCAAGCCGGAGCGAGTCCTCCCCCACCCTCCGTTTTATGGCGACCAGCAGGGAATCCTTTGCCCGCGCCGCCTCATAACCGTTGTGGATCAGTTTGCTGATGTTCTCCGGAGAGAAACTGAGCATATTCAGGCCCATAAGGTCCGGCCGGATCGAGACATCGGGGATATAGACATTCCGTTCATAGACTTCCCGTTCGAACATATCCATACTGTGGGAAACTATGTCGCCGAGATTGCGTATCTGATCCCCGGGCTTCGGGGGCGAAGTCACATCGACTCCGATTATGATGTCCGCGCCGAGCTGTTTCGCTATGTCCGTCGGATAATTGTCCCTCATACCTCCGTCCACAAGAACGAGACTTTCATATTTCACCGGAGTGAATACACCCGGGATGGACATCGTCGAACGGAGCGCCGTATTTATCGGGCCGTCGTACCAGACCTTGGTCTTTCCTGTGCCGAGATCCGTGGATACGCAGGCGTACGGGATGGGCAGATCCATAAAATCCATCGGGTCCTGATATCCCACGGTGAGGGAGCTGAAGAGGTTGGAGATGTTCTGTCCATAGACATAGCCGGAAGGAAGGCTTCCGAGCAGATTGTCCTTCAGGACATGACCCGTATGTTCACTGTCCGCATCTATGTGCAGGTCGGCGTGCATCCGCTTCGCAGGTTCGACATTCTGCGTCCCGCTCGCATAGTAGAACGGCATTGACACGAGGTATTTCTCCTTGTACCTTTTCCGGGCATAGGAGATGTACTCCCGCGGCAGTCTGTCGAGCATAAGGGCATTCCAGTCGAGACTGCGGATGAGCGTGTCAATCTCCCGGTAGTCATAGCCCATGGAGGTCAGGCCTCCCATAAGTCCTCCGATGCTCGTACCGAGCACGAAATCCACAGGGATCTTCAGCGAGTCAAGATAGTGCAGCACGCCTATGTGCGCCGCGCCTTTCGCCCCGCCGCCGCTCATAACGAGCGCGACAGTGGGACGGTGCTGACGGATCGAATCCAGACGCACTTTCATTCTGGCCATCGCCACGGAATCCTCTACCGGCGAAACGCTCCGCCCGAAATAAGTCCTCCGCGCACTGTCCTGAGCGGACAGGTCAACGGCCGTCGCAGCGCAAAAAGACAGCGCAACGGCAAACGCACTAAAATATGAGACAAACTTTCTCATTGCCAACCCCATTACTCTATATAACTTAATTTTCGCATGTGCCCTAATACGTTGGGTATTCGTGGGTTACCCGTATTGAGGCGGGTTAAATCCCACGCACTTTTTTTACTTCTGAACTGTTTAAAGCGGCGTGTTCCCCGGCCAGCAGACCGCAGGCGGCCAGGATGTCCTCGCCCCGGGAAGCCCGTATGGTGGCGACGATTCCGGCATCGTTCAGACGCTTGCGGAACGCCTCCATCGCCGCCGGAGACGATGTCCGGTACGGGAAATCGGGAATCTGGTGGAAACGTATTAGGTTCACCCTGCATTCGAGACGGCGGAGCAGACGCACAAGCGCGTCGGCGTGCCTCGGACTGTCATTGAATCCGTCGAACATCGTGTATTCGAAACTGACGCGCCGCTGCCCGCTGAAATCGTATTTCTCCAGCAAACGGACGACCTCGGTTATCGACCAGGCCTTCTGCGCCGGCATCAGGCTCAGACGCTCTTCCGGGAAGGGGTCGTGAAGGCTGACGGCAATATGGCAGCGGCTCTCGTCCAGGAACCTTTTCAGATTCGGCAGAACCCCGATAGTGGAGACAGTGATGCGCTTCGGGCTCCACGCGAAGCCCCAGTCAGCGGTCAGAATCTCAATCGCACGCAGGACGCTCCCGTAATTGTCGAGCGGCTCGCCCATTCCCATAAACACCGCATTCGTGAGGGCCCCGCTCTCCTCCACGGACAGGAACTGGGAAATGATTTCCCCGGCTGTGAGATTTCCGTGGAAACCCTGCCTTCCGGTCATACAGAACCGGCAGCCCATCCTGCAGCCCGACTGGGAGGACACGCAGAGCGTCGCGCGGTCACCGTCAGGAATCATCACGGCCTCAACCGCAGAAGACTCCGCCCTGCCGGAGACGGGGAAAAGATATTTTTTCGTCCCGTCAGCCGAACTCATCACATTCACGGGTTCGACTATCCCGAGCTCATAGTTCTCCGAAATCTTCGCGCGGGCGGCCTTCGAAAGGTTGGTCATCCCCTCTATCGAGCGGACCTTCTTCTGATACAGCCACTGCGCAATCTGCCCGGCAGTGAACTTCGGCAGTCCGAGCGACAGCACCAGTTCCTGCAGTTCGGCGAGATTTTTTCCGAGAAGCGCTTCCTTCATAACTATTCAGTTCATAACGGCTCAGTTCATAACGGCTCAGCTCATAACGACTCGGGAAGAACCGACTATTTGCTCACAAGCCCGAGTTTCTTCATAAGAGCCTCAGGCTGAGGGTCGTGTCCGCGGAAATTGCGGTAAAGCACGTCTGCATCCCCGGAATCGCCCTTCGAGAGTATGTTGTCACGGAAACTGTGGCTTACTTCGGTGTTGAATATGCCCTTCTCCGCGAACAGGGAGAACGCGTCTGCCTCAAGAACCTCGGCCCATTTGTAGGAGTAGTATCCGGCTGAATATCCGCCCGAGAAAATGTGCGAGAAGGATGTCGAGATGCAGGTCTCGGGGATCGTGACGCTCACAGAATACGGCTCAAGAGCCTTCTTCTCAAAGGACTGTACATCAACGCCTTCCGGAAGTTTCTCAAGAGAATGCCAAGCCATGTCGAGCAGCCCGAACTGAAGCTGGCGCACCTGGGAGTAGCCGGCGAGGTAGTTCTTCGCGGCGACAATCTTTTCTATGAGTTCAGCGGGGATGTTTTCCCCGGTCTGGTAGTGTTTCGCGAAAGTGTTGAGATATTCCGGCTCGAAACCCCAGTTCTCCATAATCTGGGACGGAAGCTCGACGAAATCGCGTGCGACTGAAGTTCCAGTGATTGACGGGTAGCGACCCTCGGCGAGCATTCCGTGAAGGGCGTGCCCGAACTCGTGGAGGAAAGTGGTGAACTCATCGTGGGTCAGAAGCGACGGCGAAGTCGATGTAGGCTTGCTGAAATTCGTGACTATGCTTATGAACGGTCTCTTCTCCACCCCGTTCTCGATGCTCTGTCCCCTGAATTCCGTCATCCAGGCACCGCCCCTCTTGCTTGCGCGCGGGAAGAAGTCCGCATAGAACAGAGCCTTGTGCACGCCGTTTTCGTCGGTCACGTCATAGACTTTCACATCCTTGTGATAGCCCGGGATGTCCTTCCTGAGAGTAAAGTTCAGCCCGTAGAGCCTGTGGGCAAGGTCAAACACGGCGTCGATGCAGTTTTCGAGTCTGAAATACGGCTTGAGAAGTTCCTCGTTCAGGGAATATTTCGCCTCCTGATAGCGTTCGGACCAGAAAGAGAAATCCCACGGCATCAGCACGCTGTCCTCGAAACCGTTCTCTTTCGCATAGTCCAGAATCTCGGAAACCTCGGCTCTTGCGAACGGAAGCGAAGGAATCACAAGCTGGGCGAGGAAGTCGTTGACCGTCTGAGGGTTCTTCGCCATCCTCTCCTCAAGGGCATAGTCGGCATAAGTCCCATATCCGAGGATGTTCGCCGTCTTTATGCGGAGATCGACGATTTTTTTCACATTGTCGCGGTTGTCGAATTCACCGGAGACGGCCCTCGTATTGTAGGCCATATACATCTGGCGGCGAAGTTCGCGAACCTTGCTGAATTTCATAAACGGCCCGTAGCTCGGATAGTCAAGAGTAAAGGCCCAGCCTTCCATTCCCTTTTCCTTCGCAGACTCGGCGGCAGCTTCGACAACATACTGCGGAAGTCCGTCAAGTTCAGCGGAATCCGTGACATTCAGAGTGTAGGCGTTGGTCGCGGCAAGGACATTCTTGCTGAAGGCGAGGGTCGCGAGCGAAAGCTCTTCCGAAAGCCGGCTGTACTCCGCCTTGTCCTCCGCACCGAGATTGGCTCCGTTGCGCTTGAACGACCTGTAGGAATTCTCGAGTATGCGCAGCTGATCCGGAGCGAGGTTCAGACTGTCCCTTTTCTCATAGACGGCTTTCACTCTCTGGAAAAGCTTCTCGTTCAGAGACACATACATCGAATATTCCGTAAGTTTCGGCGAAACCTCCTCTGCGATTTTCTGCATCTCGTCGTCAGTGTCAGCCTCCATCAGGTTGAAGAATATTCCCGATACTCTCTCAAGCGTCTGCCCGGCATATTCCATCGCCTCCACAGTGTTCTCAAACGTCGGTTCATCCTCATTGTTCGCTATGGCGTCGATTTCGGCCTTGGCCTCGCTGATTCCCTGCTCGAAGGCGGGGAGATAGTGTTCGTTGCGGATTTTGTCGAACTGCGGAGCGCCATAAGGCAGTTTCGACTCCGTCAAAAGCGGATTTTCCATATTACAAGATGTGACAGTCGCGAGCGCGATGCCCGCTGCAAAAACAAACTTTTTCATCCTATACCTATTATATTATTATGCAAACATACACGGAACAATGCGAATACACGCTGGCGCGCAACGGCTTCGGCGCAACCAATCTGCAAAGTTAGTCAAATTTTCCGGCATACGGATTTTTGTTTCCAAAGATCATCCGGCGCAACAATCTTGAGGTGACATTACATTTTGGAGATGGAAAAGATACGCGTTTCCGTGAGATTGTAGCGTATGTCAAAGCAGCAGCACTCGCTGTAGCGGGGACGGCGCAGGCAACTGGTCATATAGCCGGGATTGAAGCCACGGAAAGTCATCTGAGTTATGTCGAGGCTCAATATGTTCTCGCGAAGCAGGGAGCGGAGCACGGAATAGTTCCGCGTGAGGATTCTCAGGACATTGGTCTTGTTCCTTATGCTGAGTTTACGCTCTCCGTAATTGTAGCGGTTCTTGCAGGAATCGCAGCAGTAGAGCTTGTCCTGTCTCCCGTAAGGGACAGGTTCGCCGCACTCCAGGCAGCGTTTTACGTAATTATTCCTATCATGGAATCCGTAAGGCATAGTACTGAGGTTTTGCGAAACTTGAATGCAGATGTTTCCCGAAACTTGAAAGCAGATATTTTCCCGCAGATGCAAATATGAAGAGCCGGAACGACAATCGCAAGAGATGTAGGCCAAATGTAACGGATTGTGACGTAATATTTTATATTTTTTGACATTTCAACGGAACATATAATTT
>CAVEHG010000004.1:6891-17015 GCA_963615405.1 bacterium
GCGGAGGAAGGGATTGAAGTTCATAACTATTTTACAGTACTTTGCAGCACGCGGCGGAAGATGAGAGCTCCTGAACCGGCGCGGACGAAAAGGGCGTTGTCCGGAAACCGTCCTGAAAAACAAACAAATCACATTTCAGAAAAATGGAAACAATCAACAGAGTGGAACTTCAGGGTACTGTAGGCAACACAAGAATGCAGGAAGCGGGAGACAGGAAAGTGCTTCATTTCTCGCTCGTTACAAACAGGGTGTCCCGCAACAGAGAGGGAGAGAATGTCGTTGAATCGTGCTGGCACAATGTGGAGGCCTGGGAAGGGCAGAACATCGCAGATTTCGACAAAATCGCGAAAGGCAGCAATGTGCACCTGTTCGGAAGGCTCAGGTACTCGAAATATGTCGGCAACGACAAAATCGAGCGGACAAGCACGGACATAATTGCCTCAAAACTCGAACTTCTCGAGGACGGGGCGGCATAAAAACGGGCTCATTCCCGACTCATCGCAACTTTCCGGAAGCCCGGACCGAGAATTGACACGGGCTTTCGGATTTCCCGTTTTTTTGTATTTTTGCGTTTGCTTCAAAAAAAAATCAAAAAGATGCTACGCAAAGTCAGAATTGCTCTTGCGGCGCTTTTCTTCACGGGAATTACGCTGCTGTTTCTTGATTTCACGGGGGTGCTGCATCTCTATCTGGGATGGTTGGCGAAAATACAGTTCTTCCCGGCGGTGCTCGCGCTGAATTTCGGCATTGTCGCCGCGCTTGTGCTGCTCACGCTGCTGTTCGGAAGAGTCTATTGCTCAGTCATCTGCCCGCTCGGGGTTATGCAGGACATAATTTCGTGGATTCACGGGAAAACGAAAAAGAAAAATCTCTACCGTTTCAGGTACCGCAAGCCCCTGACGGCGCTGCGCTACGGGGTGCTCGCCGTCTTCATCGCGGTGATGGCGCTCGGAGTCACCTCCGTTGCCGCCCTGATTGAGCCATACAGCGCCTACGGAAGAGTTGCGACCGAACTGTTCTCTCCGCTCTGGCGCGGGTGCAACAATCTGTTCGCGCTGATTGCGGAACATTTCGACAGCTATGCGTTCTATTCCACAGATGTGTGGATCAAAAGCGCGGCGACATTTGCGGTCGCGGCCGTGACATTCGCGCTGCTCGCCGTGCTGTCCTGGAAATGGGGGCGAATCTGGTGCAACAGCATCTGTCCTGTGGGCTCGCTGCTCGGGCTCGTGTCGAGGTTCAGCCTTTTCGCACCTGTGATCGACACGGAGAAATGCCGCAGCTGCGGTCTGTGCGGAAAACGCTGCAAGTCCTCGTGCATCGACACGGAGAAAGACAGAATTGACTACAGCCGCTGCGTGGTTTGCCTGGACTGCCTGTCAGTCTGCCGCGAAGGGGCGATTCAGTACAAGTTCCGGTACGGTGGAAAGACTGCCGGAACTGGTCTGTTCAAAGAATGCACTGACGGAGATCACCGGAACGGAACCCGCCGGGAGTTCATAAAGACAACGGCTGTCGCAGTCGGAGCACTCGCTGCCGCCGAAATGGCGCGCCCGGTCGAAGCCGCCGCACAAAAGATGAAAGTGGACGGCGGGCTGATCACTCTGCCTCAGAAAAAAGCTCCGAAGAGAGAGACTCCTCTCAAACCGGCAGGTTCGGGAAGCCTGAAGCACTTCACGGATCACTGCATCGCCTGCCAGCTCTGCGTCTCCGCCTGCCCGAACCGGGTGCTGAGACCGTCAATGGAGCTTGACACTCTTATGCAGCCGGAGATGTCCTACGAGAAGGGCTACTGCCGTCCGGAGTGTACGGAATGTTCGGCAGTCTGCCCTGCGGGAGCGATTGTTCCTGTGAGCCGCGAGGAAAAATCCTCCATCAGCATCGGTCACGCCACGGTGGATTATAGCCTCTGCGTCGCAGATGCCGAGGGGGTCAAATGCGGGAACTGCGCGAGACACTGCCCGGCAGGAGCTATACGGATGGTGCACAAAGACCCGTCAGACCCGGACTCAGTGAGGATTCCGTCCGTGAATGAAGAGCGCTGCATAGGCTGCGGAGCCTGCGAGTACAACTGCCCTGCCGCTCCGCTGAGCGCGATTCACGTGGAAGGGCATCCGGTTCACAGCGAGATATAACTCAGCCGCTCACTGGCAAGTTACGCGTGAACAAAATTGCGCGGATTTTGATAAAAAGGATTCAGAAAGATGGACAGACGAGATTTCATTAAATATACGGGAATTGCCGCGGCTGCGGCAGCTTCGGCCGGGACACTTGGAAGCTGCGCCGGAAACGGAGTGAACGGAAACGCGGCCGGTAAAAATGCAAACGACAAAAACGCGGCCGGTAAAAACGCGAACAATGAAAAAAACGGTCTGGACGGGGACTCCGGAGGAATGACATACCGGACGGATCCGAAGACCGGGGAGAAGGTAGGCGTGCTCGGCTACGGCTGTATGCGCTGGCAGATGAAAAAGGACGAAAACGGCAAGGACATCATCGACCAGGATTCGGTGAATGAACTTGTGGACTATGCGCTCGCCCACGGGGTCAACTACTTCGATTCCTCCCCCGTCTATCTGCAGGGACAGAGCGAGGCCGCCACGGGACTTGCGCTGAGCCGCCACCCGAGAGAGTCCTACCTCATCGCCACCAAACTCTCCAACTTCAGCGACTGGACGAGGGAAAACTCGATGCTGATGTACCGCAAGTCTTTCGAGAACTTCCGGACCGACCACATCGACTACTACCTCCTGCACAGCATAGGGCGGAGTATGGAGGATTTCGAGAGACGGTATGTGAATAACGGAATTCTGGATTTTCTTCTCAAGGAGCGCGAGGCGGGACGGATAAGACACCTCGGATATTCGTTCCACGGCAAGGAGGAGATGTTCGACGAGCTGCTCAAGACCCACGGAAAATACCATTGGGATTTCGTCCAGATTCAGATGAATTACCTCGACTGGGACTATGCGGAAGGCAGGAACAGCAACGCGAGGCATATGTACGAAAAACTTGCGGAACTCGGAATTCCGGTCGTAATTATGGAGCCGCTGCTCGGCGGACGCCTGTCAAGAGTTTCCGACAATGTCGCGGCACGTCTCAAGGAGCGGGAACCCGGAGAGAGCGTCGCGTCCTGGGCCTTCCGTTTCGCGGGCTCGCCGGAAGGAGTGCTGTGCGTGCTGAGCGGAATGACCTATATGGAGCACCTTCAGGACAACCTGAAGACCTACTCTCCGCTGAAGCCGCTGACCGGGGAAGAACTGAAGTTTCTGCAGGATGTGGCCGAGCTGATACACAGCTATCCGACAGTGCCGTGCAACGACTGCAAATACTGTATGCCCTGCCCCTACGGAATCGACATCCCGGCCATACTTCTGCACTACAACAAGTGCGTGAACGAAGGTTTCGTGGTTCCGCTGCCCGACCCTGACGAAGATGGTTACAACGACGAGATGAAGTCGTACAGAAAAGCCCGCCGGGCCTACCTCGTCAGCTACTCCCGCAGCGTCGGGAAGATCCGGCAGGCAAACCGCTGCATCGGATGCGGGCAGTGCGTCGAGCATTGTCCTCAAAGCATCCGCATTCCGCACGAGCTTCACCGAATCGACCGTCTGATAGAATCTTTAAAACAGACGGTCTGACGTTCAGAGCCCTAAAGCGACTGTCGGGCTAAAGAGTCTTTGAAACAGGAGATTTAACTTCCGTGCTGTAGTCTGACGCGTCTTTCCTGACTGAGGCCGGGATTTCCGTGCGGACATACACGCAGGTGCCGTAGCCGGTCACTTCAGAATTTTTCAGAGTCAGACGGTCGCCGTCAACGGAAAAATTGTAAGTTCCGCCCCAGGATTTTCCGTCGCTGTAGGTTCCGTAGAGCGCTCCGGCCGAATTGAGACCGTAAGTGCCCGTATAAGCGGAGAAATGCCCGCTGTCGCCAAGTTTCTGGAACAGTTCGAAAGTACCTTCCTTGGAGAAGGAGAGATAGACCTCGGCAGGGACGGTCCCGTCCGTGGGTTGTTCATACCAGCGTTCAAGTTTCCATTCTCCATAGACTCCGCCGAGAGGGTTCACCGGTTTGTCTTTCTTGCAGGCCGCGAGAGCCAGAATTGCCGCACAGACGGCGAGTATTTTGTTCTTATTCATTTCTGTCAGATATAATTATCCTCTCCCACAAAAAATCACAGTCCATCACTGCAAAAAGCCGCTCACAAGTCACAGGCCCAATAATAAACCGGCCACGCTACAACCACGCCCCGTTGCCGGAACGCTCCGGTCTGGCAATTATGGAAACAGTCTTGCTGATTTCCATCCCGCCCGGCTGGCTGTCCGTCGGGAGAGAGCCTCCGGCCACGGCCTTGATGACCACTCTGGCGCATCCAGGTTTGGTCGGAGAGATGCGGAGTTTGCCGAACCTTATCTGCGGGTCTTCAGTAAGTCCGAGCACGGATTTCCCGTCATCAAGCATCTCGACCGAGGTGTAGGTCAGATTGGCCGCGCCGCTCCCGAAATATCCTGACAAGTCGAGATTCTGTGTTTTTCCCACAGCCGCGAGCACGGAAGGCGTTCCGTCAATCTGCATATAAAGTCTCCACACGTCTGTCGCCCCCGTTCCCATCTGCTTCCTGTAATCCCCGAGCGGCATCGGATTGAGACCGCCGCTGTAATATGTAATTTTGCTTCCGTTCAGACGGCTGTCGAATTCATACACGGACGAAAGGAGTATGGACTTGAATTCTTCGTTGGTGTAGTGCCGTCCCTGCTTGAGCGCGTATGAAAGCCCGAGAGCCGCGACTCCGCTCATATGCGGACAGGCCATAGAAGTTCCCTGCATATAGCCGTAGCTGGTCGGAGTCTCCCTGGTCGTTCCGTCATCATCCGCATATTGGATTGCCTCTGTAGGCATCGTTGAAAGTATGGCCCCCTTTTCATTCGACTGTCCCCCGGTGTAGTATTCTCCACCGGGAGCGGTGATGTTGCAGCCCGTGCCATAGTTGGTGTAGTAGGTCGGAAGTCCGTCCACACCGACTGCACACACGGAGATGCACGGCTGGAGGGCGGCGGGATAGCCGGATGTAGGCTTCCCGTCATTACCGGACGCGAATATCACAAGGCCGCCGTCCAGAGCTGTACAGTTGCTTTTTTTGATAAAATAGTTGATGGCGGCGTATTCTGCCTTCTCCGAGTTCGCAAAAGACCGGTCGCTGCTGAAATCCCCGGCTGTGTAGCCCCAGGAACACTGGGCGATGCTTGCTCCGTTGTCGGCAGCATATTCGAATGCCCTGGCGGAGGAATTCAAGCCGCCTTTCCCGCCATTGAATATCTGACAGGACATAATCTTCACTCCATCCCCCTTTCCGGTTCCGCCGGCAATTCCACAGACACCCGTCCCGTTGTTGTTGACGGCGGCAATCGTCCCTGCCACGTGAGTGCCGTGCCCGGAGTTGTCAAAACTTTTCCAGTCGAGAGTCGAACTCTTGTTCACAAAATTCCATCCGTGCACATCGTCTATGCATCCGTTGCCGTCATCATCTTTTCCGTTGTCGGGAATCTCTCCCGGATTCGTCCACATATTTGCAGCGAGGTCTGGATGATCCCACTGGACGGCCTCGTCCAGAACCGCGACGATGACATCCGGATTGCCGGCACAGAGTGACCATGCCTGTTTCACATTGATGTCTGCCCCTTTTTCGGCAGTGGGAGCCCAGCCGGTGTCTCCAGTGTTGTCAAAGGCCCACTGGTCGCCTGAGTAAGGGTCGTTGAAGGCGGCCTTCGCAATGCTTCTTGTCAGAGGAGACGGAACATAGGGAGATGGATTCCCAACAGAACATTTCCGCAATTTTCCGTTGAACTGCACGCGGCTCACCTTCGCGGAAGATGCCAGAATCTCGGCTGCAGAGCCGAGAGGCGTACCTTCATCGAACTCAGCCTCATACCAGTTCTGAAGGCCGCAACTGAGTTTGAGCTGCACGTCTCCCCTCGACAGATCGAACAGATGGCCGGCCGAAACCGCGCCGCTCGCCTCCCTGAGGCTGTCCAGCTGCGCCGCCGTGAGATTCTCCGCATAGAACATAAGTATGGTTCCACTCTCTTGCGAGGCGTCTGGATTCACTATTTTGTCGCTGTTCGTCACCTCTTCAAGCCCGTCCACCAGCGGTTCAACAGAACAGGAGACCGGAAACAGACAAAGCAGAGAAAGGCAGAACGAAGACAGACAGGACAGTCCGGAAACAGTCAGAAAATTTCTTCTCATAAAAATCTAAAAATCGGCAAAAGATTGCCTGGAAATTTCGAAGATTAGCTTGTATACCCAATAAAAAGGGGCGGGCGGAACCAGCCGCCTGCCCCAAATTTCAAAAGCGAAACAAATTTCGCACCCAAAAACTCATCAGAATACTGACTTCGGGGCTCTGATCTTGAATTCCCTTTCGTCTGAAGCTGCAGAGTCAATGTCAGAGAGTCCGGCTGTCACCGAAGAAGTGAATGAAACCTCCTTTGCGACAGGGGTCCCGAACACTGACGGCTCAGCGAATACAAGTCTGATTTCCTTCTGCGCGTTCGTAGCGTCGATGACGGAGCGCATATGACCTTTGACAGTCTCAACGCAGTTCTGCGGAAGCTCGCGTGCAAAGTTCTCCACCTTGTGGAGTTTTGCAGTGACTGCCGAAGTCGTCCCTGCTGCAGGTGCAAGTCCGTTGTCATCCTTGGACTCATCCACCAGAAGCAGGTCGGTGTACCAGCAGATCGGCGCATAACCGTTATCATAACTTTGCGCGGTGTGGGCCACAGCGACGAGACCGTTGAAGTTAGCCTTAGATGTACCGCTTAGGAACGCGATATACCCATCCTTCACGAATCCACCGTACATACAATAATCGCACTCCGGAGTATAGAGTCCCATGGTTGCTTCAGAAACCCACGGGTACACGTAGTAGTCGCCGTAATTTCCTATACCCTCCGGCTCTCCGCAAGTATATATTACCCCGCCGTAGTAATCCCAAGTCATAGTACCGTCAAAAGTCGGAACTTTCTTCTTGAGAACATCGAATATTCCTGAAATCTCAACATACTCGTCCTTCAGACCGTAACCGTCCACCTCGCCGTCAGGAGTCACACTGTCGGAGATGGTCACCTTGGAGATGTACTCCCTGATGCCAAGCTTGCCGTAATGGTCAACAGCGTAGAAATTGTACTTGCCGAAATAACCCTCGGAGGTTTCCGGGAGAAGATCTTCGTCGATGTCGGCGTCAGTGTAATCCTCGTAGACAGGGAGAGGGTCGCCGGTCGTGGTCTCGTCCGCGTCAGTCACGAAAGTCTTGGTCTCGTAACCGTTGGATGCGACTATGACAAGCTTGTACGGAGTTCCAGGAGGAAGCTTGGATACCGGAGCGGCGTAGCCGTCACCGTTGATCGCCGCAAGCACCTTGTCTGAAACCGGCTTAGACTTGGCTACACCTTCGATGCAGGTCTCCGGGTCGGACAGATAGTACTCTTTCTTAACCACAGAGATGTGCGCCTCTTCGATGTCGGTTCCGTAGCACCAGACTTCAACGGTATTGTCCGTATTGTAGCCCTGAGCGACATACCTTGCCGCAGAACCGATACCGGCATTCAGGACAACCGGAACGGTGTCTCCTGCCTTCACATAGGAGAATTTCACAATCTGATAGTCCACAAGTTCCTTTCCGGCATTCAAAGCCGTAACCACGATGCTGTAAACACCTGTTTTCTCAAGTTCAACATTGACAATGGATGTCTCGGACACAAAGGATGCAGTCTCGTCCCTGCTCACCTCAAGAGCTTTGAAAGACGCGTCAGCAGAGGCAATCGTGCCCTCGTAAACCTTGTATTTCGCCTGAGCGACATCCGCTCCGATCTTGATTGCCACAGGAAGTTTGCCCTCGGCAGACTGACCGGCCGCGACGGAGAGTGAGTAGTCATTGTCCTTGCATCCCGGAAGAACGATTACAGTTTTTCCTGAACCGCCATAAGTGTATGGTGAGCCGGCAAAGCCGATCACAAGTCCGCCCGCAGGGAACTTTATCACTCCATTCGAGATGGTGCCGTATGCAGTGCCTTTGGTAAAACCGTTATCCTTGCAATAAGAACCAAGCCAAATTATGCCGTCGCTGCTGAGAATGGTTCCGGTAGTTCCCCAAACCATATAAACTTTATCTTTTTGGGTGGCGTCAATATAGGTGTAAGTACCCGGAGTCGTGTCTTTAAGAAGCTTATCTTCCGTATACTTTTCGTCGTACATATAATAGAGCATATGGGCGCCGTAAGCATCCTTAAATCTGTAATAGCCCGGCTTGTCATCCCGTTCATAAACCTCCACCTTATCATTCGTGAAATTGTTCATCCCGTACACAGAAGCGACGATATCGTCCGTCCAGGAACCGTACTGCTCACCGTTTTCGCCGGTGAGACGGTTCCATTTCACACGGTTGACGGTGAAGGCGATGGATGTGGGTTTGTCGGAATAGATGTGCACATAGTCCTTGTCAACACATTCGACCGTGCAGGTGTACTCCGTACACGTCGCTGCATTCGGGAATTCCACATCGAAAGTCGTCTCGGCCTGTCCGTCTTCGAAGACGATATCGGTGTTGCTGAAAAACTCCCTTGCGGATTCGGTGCCATTTTCGGACTCGTATGTGGCGTTTATAACCACTGGCACGGTTATCTCACCGTCAGTCTTCTCACGGAACACCGTGAAGGTGAGCTTCGCCTCTTCATTCGGATCAAGCTCGAAGGAGTCTTCGGTCAGAGCCCCGAAATACACTCCGTAGCTGTCGTTCTCCGGCTCGCCGACCTCAACTGTCTCCTTGACGCAGGATGACAGCGCGAACAGGCCGGCAGCAGCCGCAAACAATATGTATGTAAATTTCTTCATAATAATCTTTCGTCTTTTCTGTTATTCCTTCCAAAGTTCAATCTTGTCGGATGGGTCCGGGTTGTTCAGAGCCTCGGTGACTCCGGTGTTGCTCTGGAATTCTCCACGGGTGATGACAATGTTCCACTGAGGCGACCTGCCGGTGCAGTTGAGACGGTACTGGGACGCCTGGTTCGTTCCTGAATAACCTCTTTCGATGCCGCCGTTCAGACGCTTGTAGTCGTAGATGAGGATTCCCTCGCCCCAGAACTCGATCCTTTTCTGGAAAAGAAGATCGTCCACAAGGAAATTTTCAAGACTGTTCGCACCGCATTTGAACTTAGGGTCACGGTAAGTGTTGATGAATTCTTCAAGCACCTGCTTTCCCTTTGCAAGACCCTCGGTCTGCGCGGTGGCCTCGGCGATAATGAAGTACATTTCCTCGATTCTCATCAGGCAGTGATCGGCGCAGTTACCTACATTGTAGTCCGAAGTCTCACCCTTTGCCGGACGGAATTTTATGTTCTCATAAGGTTTCGCCGCCGGGTTTCCTGTCACACTGTCGCCATAGATGAAGGCGTCCCTGTCGGATGTGCTGCCCGCAAACTGGTAGGTGTCAGCGAATTCCGCAGATTCGGGATCCTCGATGAATTCCGGAGAAAGCCAGCTTGCCTTGCGGAAGTCAGTGTCGTTGATGCTTTCGTAGAATTTTCTGTCAGCACCGATCTGGGAGAGAGCCGCATAACCCCAGGAAGCCTCGGAAGAGATGTGGGCAGTGTAGGTAAGGATATTTGCCTGATTTTCCGAAGAAAGCGTCTGTCCCCAAATCCAGGAACTGTTTGCCGCGCCGTTGTTGAATCCGTTGACAGGGTCGTGCCACTGCTCTTTGGTGAGTGGGGAACGTTTACCTCCCTCAATGGCCTTCTTCGCATAGGCTATGGCCTGGCCGAATTCAACTTCCGGAGTTTCGCTCCAATAACCCATCTCGATGTAAGCCCTCGCTTTGAGTCCGTAAACCAGAAGAAGGGATGGGGTTGTGTAGGAGAATGTGGTCCCTGCAAGATATTCCTCGGCGTCACTGAGATCCTTAAGGATGAAATCGTACATTTCTTTCCTCGTCACGCGCGGATTGTTTCTGGCCTTAGCCTCATCGGTCTTCTCATCAATAATAGGAACGGTGAGGTCAAGAAGGTTCTCCGGAACGGAATAGCCTTTCCCTACAGCGTACGGGTCGGTCACCGGCTTCGGAGAGTAG
>CAVEHG010000004.1:17025-25183 GCA_963615405.1 bacterium
CGGGCGAGGTCGAGGTAAAACGCAGCCCTGTAGGCAAGTGCCTGACCGAGATAGACCTTCTGGTTCGCGCCGGCAGTTTCCGGATCAACGACGCTGATCACGTCGTTGGCAATCTTGATCCACTTGTAGTAGAGATCCCAGTAATAAGCTGTGACTGCGTATCTTGCGTCCTGACCGCTGTTCATTGCGGACTGGAAGAACCTGTTGTACAAAGGTGTATCACCTGTTGTTGCCAGGTCGTTGAGCATAAACTCGGTGTACAGGTGGATTGCTGCCATACCGAAGTCCGTATGCCACTCGTAAGAGTAATAGTAACCTGACCAGGCTGTAGCAGTCATCGCGGTCGGAAGTCCGCGAAGAATGCCCTCAAGGGCGAATGTGGACTTCGAAACCTGTGTGGCGGTCTGGGTTGAACCCTCCGGGAAAGTCTCTTTCACACAGCCTGCCGCCACAGAAACGAAAGCGGCGAGGGCGAACGTTTTCAAAAGTATATTTTTCATAATTATATGCCTCCCTGATTAGAATGTGATGTTGAGACCGCCGGAAATCGTGCGGATGGTTGAGTTCGTCGTGTAGCTCGTGCTTCCGCTGAAACTGTAGCGCGGGTCGAAGCCCTGCCTTGCCGAAATGTACCAGATGTTGTCGGCTGCCACATAGAGACGAAGCTTGCTGACCTTGATCTTTTCGGTGAGTTTACGCGGGAAGGTGTAACCGATCTGGGCATTCTGGAAATTCAGATAGCTTGCATCGGTGAGGAACCTGTCTGAAGTCGAGTTGAAGTTCTTGTCCATATACTGGAAACGAGGAATGTCAGAATCCTTGTTCTCCGGAGTCCAGGCGTTGAGCACATCCTTGTGGATGTTTCCTCCAATAGTGGTGCCCGGAGCGTCGAGCGATGCTGCGTAACCGCTGTCGTAAGACTTGCCACCGATCTGGTAGGTGAACTGAACGGCGATGTCAACCCCGTAGAATGAAACGGATGTTCCGAATCCTCCGTAAAGCTTCGGAGTCGGGTCACCGCAGAGATAGTCTGTCGCCTTGCTGTATTCCTTGGTGGTTGTCTTCCCGGTCACGTTGCCGTTTTCATCCGTCTGATCCATATACCACATCGGCTCACCGGTCTCGTGGTCGATTCCGGCATATTTCGGCATTTTGCGGGTGTAGAGAGGAAGCCCCTCACCATAGAAATACGTACCGCTCGCATATCCCTCATATCCTTCCATCGTCACAGTCTTCCTTTCGTCCGGGAGACGGAGGATCTTGTTGGTGTAGTGGGTCGCATTCACATTGGCTGACCACACGACATTCTTGGTGCGGATGATGTCGCCGTTGAGAGAGAATTCCACACCGCGGTTTCTCATATCACCGATGTTGGCATAGTAGCCGTCATATCCGAGAGAAGTCGGCACGGTGAAGAAGAAGAGCATATCGGAGGTTTTTCTGTAGAAGAACTCCACGGTACCGCTGAGCCTGTTGTTGAAGAACTCGAAGTCCGTTCCGATGTTGAAGTTGGTGTTGGTCTCCCAGCTGATGTTCTCGTTACCCTTGGAGCTGAATGTCACACCCACCTCGCCGTCGGAATTGGCAATGGAATAGGTGTCGGTGTAGAGGTAGTTGCTGATGTTGTCGTTACCCTGGGAACCGATGGATGCCTTGACTTTGAGCATATCCACCCAGGATGCGGTGAACCACGACTCCCTGTCAATCAGCCAGCCTGCTCCGACTGACCAGAAATTACCCCAGCGGTGATCCGGATGGAAGCGGGAGGAAGCGTCACGACGGTAGGATGCACTTGCGTAAATCTTGTTCGCGTAGTCGTACTGAACCCTGCCGAAGAAGCCCTCGTTATTGTACCAACCGTGTGAGGAAGCTGCGCTCTGGGAATCCACTGCCGCACCGTTGAGTTCAAGATTGTCGATGGAGAAGAGCTTGGACTTGGCTGCAGAAAGAGAGTAGGAGTGCTGCCTGTAGTACTCGTGACCCAGAAGGACATCGACCGTGTGCTTTTCGCCGAAAGTGCGGTTCCAGTCAAGAAGCTGCTGGAGGTTGAAGTAGAGTGTCCTGGCGTGACCCACGCTGAGTACACCGCCGTTTGTAACGAACTGTCCGTAGTAAGGGTTATTCATCGATTTTGAACGGTATTCGTCGAAACCGATACCGCCGTTCACCGTGAAGGTGAAGTCCTTGAGGAACTTGATTTCCGCATATCCGGTACCGTTCACTGCGTTGCCCTCTGTCGTGTCATTGTCGAGAAGGTTGGTGCAGAGCGCGTTGGCATTGGTCCCGTTAGGACGCGAATAACCGCCGTTCAGACCGTTACCGAAGTCATATATCTTGTAGCCGTTGGCATCGTAGCGGATGTTTCCTTTCCCGTCCCTGATGTAGAGAGGGTAAATCGGAGCCATACCTATCGCCATTCCGAACACGGAGCCTGTGGAGCCTGCGCTCTCATCAGGGCTGGCGTTGTTCCAGGAGTATTTCGCGTAGTTTGCGTTACCTCCGACCTTGAGCCAGGACTTTGCCTGATAGTCGGCGCGGAGTTTCGCGGTGTAACGCTGCATACTCTGCTTCTCCACGATACCGTTGTTCTTGAGGTAGCCGAGGGAAGCATAGAAAGATGCTCTGTCGGTGCTTCCGGAAACGCTCGCGTTGTATTCCTGACGGAAAGACGGTTTGTAAACATTGTCAAGCCAGTTGTCCGGAGTGAGGAGGTAGTCCTCGCCGTTATAGTTCACCACGCGTCCGAGAGTGGCGGCAGGGTTGAGCTTGCCGTTGCTTCCGATGAGGAGCTGCCCCTCTGGAACCGTATATACATTGTAACCGAGACCGCCATTCTTTGAACTGCCCGCCACATTGGTTGCAGCCTTGAGGTGAGCCTCGCTTGCAGAAAAGCCATTGTCCTGATAGTATGACTTGAGAGCGGCATAATACGTCTCATAGTACTGCCCCGGGTCGGAGATGTAGTCATAGGTCTTGAGGGCCTTGGTGTTGGCACCCCATTTCGCGTCCACATTCACTACAGCCTCGCCGCGCTTTGCCTTCTTGGTTGTTATCATAATGACACCGTTGGCTCCGCGGGCGCCATAGAGGGCGTTGGAAGCAGCATCCTTGAGGACGGTCATAGACTCGATGTCTGAAGGGTTGATGTTGTTTATATCTCCAGGATAAGGAACGCCGTCAACGACAAAAAGCGGAGATGAGCCTGCGCTGATGGAGGATATTCCCCTGATTCGTATGCTTGGAGAGGAGCCGAGCGCTCCGGAAGAGGTGGTCATCTGCACGCCGGCGACAACTCCTTCGAGTGCACGGGTTGCGTCTGATGACTGAACCTTCGCGATGTCGGACGATTTCACGACCGTAGCCGAACCTGTGAAGGCCTCTTTGGTGGATGTACCGAAGGCCACCACGATGGTCTCTTCAAGAGCCGTGGCGTCAACCGGAAGTTCCACATTGATTGTTTTCTGACCTGCCGTTGCGGCTTCAACCTGCTTGTAGCCGACTGAAACAAAGACAAGCACAGCATCGTCTGACTTCACCTTGATGCTGTAATTTCCGTCGGCATCGGCCGACGTTCCCGTCATTGTGCCCTTGACCTGAATGGATGCGAACGGAATACCCTCGCCCGTGGCCGCGTCAGTCACTTTGCCGACCACGTCCCGGCTCTGGGCAAATGCAAGTCCCGTTGACACCAGAATGGTCACGAAAAAAAGAAGGACTTTTTTCATAAGCAATAATTTAATTAAACATATATAATACCTTGATACGATTCAGATATGACTCAGATACGATACACTCGATATGGCTCACTCAATTCAAAAAAACTGCTTTCAATACATCTGAAACAATTCAAAAACACACTACTTTGCCGCACCCCGCCCCTTTGCATCATAACCACTGCACTGAAAAACGGGCGTATATTTGTGCATGCGGAAAAATCCTGTATTACGCGCTATTTTGTCCGAAGGAGAAATTTTCCGTATATTTGGAGCGAAATGTTGTTTTGACTCAAGCTTCACAAGCGCAGGATTAAAGGCATATGGAGACGAAAAGCATAAAATACCCCATCGGGGTGCAGACATTCGACAAGATTATCGAAGGCGGATACCTGTACATAGACAAGACTGAATATGTTCACAGGTTGGCAAGCACTTATGAATATGTGTTTCTGAGCCGTCCGCGCCGGTTCGGAAAGTCGCTGCTGTCCTCCACCATTCACAGCTATTTCGCCGGAGAGAAGGAACTGTTCGAAGGTCTGAAGGCCGGCGAACTTAAAAAGGAATGGCCGAAGCACCCTGTGTTCCATTTCGACATATCCACGGCAAAGCATAAAAACGGGGAACAGCTGCTCGGGGAGTTGAATCTACAGCTGCTGGGATATGAGCGTGTCTATGGCAAGGACTCCGAAGAAAAAGAAGTGAATCAGCGGCTTCTGGGACTGGTCAAGCGTGCTGTCGAGAAGACCGGCGAGAAGGCCGTCATCATCATCGACGAATACGACGCTCCGCTCCTTGACGTGATGAACAATCAGGAGAGGCTTGTTCCTATGCGTCAGATAATGAGGAACTTCTACAGCCCGATCAAAAGCCTCGACCCTTATCTTCGCTTCGTGTTCATCACCGGAATCACAAAGTTCGCCCAGTTGAGCATATTCAGTGAGTTGAACAACCTTCAGAACATCTCTATGATGCCGGAATACTCGGCAATCTGCGGAATATCGCAGTCAGAACTGGACGAGCGGATGGCCGGATCGATTCAGACATTGTCAGAAAGGCTTGGGAAAAGTTTCGATCAGACCCGTCAGTTGCTGAAGGACAATTACGACGGCTACCATTTCAGTGAAGTCTCAGAAGATATATACAACCCGTTCAGCCTGATGAAAGCTCTGTCTGCCGGAAAGTTAGGAAGTTATTGGTACGAAAGCGGTACGCCTACCTTCCTGATGGAAATGATGCGTGATGAACGGATGGACGAGACCCGGCTTGACAGGATGACAGAGATTGCCGAGAGTGACTTCGACATTTCTCCGGAAGTTTCTTTCGGCGTGCTCCCGCTGCTCTATCAGGCGGGATACCTCACGATCAAAGATTATAACAGGGAAGACGGTTCTTACACTTTGGGATATCCGAACAAGGAAGTTCGCGAAGGTTTTATGAAAGGGCTTCTTGCGAACTACAGGAGCACGGAAGGAATGAGCGCATCGTTTGTGCTTCAGTTTAACAGAGCCTTGAAAGACAATGACATCGATTCCGCTCTGCTTCGGCTGCAGTCCTTCCTTGCCAGCATTCCGTACGACCTGGAGAACAAGTCCGAAAAGCATTTCCAGACCATCATCTATCTGATATTCTCCCTTCTGGGCTACTACACGCAGGCTGAGGTCAAGTCCGCCGTCGGCAGGGCTGATGCTGTGTGCCGTACCCGTGACAGGATCTATGTCTTCGAATTCAAGGTGGACGGCTCCGCCGAGGATGCTCTGCGGCAGATAGACGACGAAGGCTATCTGATACCGTACAAATCAGGCAATATCGGCGCGGCATCCTGCGCGGCCTTCCAGTCTGGCGCAGATTCCGTATCTGCGGCTCCTGTGGAACTTGTCAAGGTCGGCGTGAACATCTCCACACAGACCCGCACAATCGCCGAATGGAAAACCGAAATCGGGCAGTGACTGCCGCTGAACCGCAGTTGGAATCAGAACAATTATGTCGGTCGTTGCCTATGTGAGGGTGAGCACACAGATGCAACCCCTTGAAAGCCAGGAATATGAAATTAGAAAATGGTGCAGGGAACGGTCGCTGACCATCGACAGGTGGGTGACGGAATCCGTGTCGGGGACAGTTCCGTGGGAAAGGCGAATGCTCGGAAAGACCATCCGGAAAATGAAGCCGGGAGATCTGCTTGTGTGTTCGGAAATATCGCGGCTGGGGCGCAATATGCTGATGATAATGTCGATACTCAACACCTGCTCGCAGAAGAGACTGCGCATCCATACGATAAAAGACAACTTCGACCTCGACGACAGCATAAATTCCAGAATCATAGCCTTCGCGTTCGCCCTTGCAGCCGAAATCGAAAGAAATCTCATCTCACAGCGTACCAGAGAAGCTCTTGCGGCGAAGAAATCGGCCGGCGTGAGCCTCGGGCGTCCCTGCGGCCACTCGGCTCAGGTTAGAAAAATCTGCACCGAATCTGTTGATATAGAGAAAATGCTCGCCTCCGGAGCCACAATAGCCTCAGTCGCCAAACGCTACAAGGTTCACCGAAACACCCTCACCCGTTGCCGGAAAATGGGCTATGCCCTCCCGCCTGACGACAAAACCCGGTAACACTTTGTGCGGGGCGCGGAGCGTAGAAATGATAGTGCATAAATGGATATTTTATCTTATTTAATGTCATTTAACCGGGGCTGCAGAAGAAAAATTCACATTTTTTTAAATTTTTTGTTTTTCGATTCTTGCCAAAAAATGCTTTCGAAATATTACGATTCACCTCCATTTAATATCGATTCGTAATCATTTTTGCTGTTCAAGTATTTCTCCCGATTCTTAACCCATTGAGAGCCAATCCAGAAAGATTTGCTTTTTTTAAATGCAATGTCTAATTTTGCAGTTCGCATGCACAAATATACGCCCGTTTTTCAGTGCAGTGTTTCGGGAGATTCTGGGCGCGCGGGAAAGAGCGGCATGCGACCGGGGCATAGCGCCGGACAGGCAAGATTACATCAATAGGTATTATAATAAGTTTAACAAAAAGAGTACAACCTTATGAAGAAAATCAAGATCTTTCTTTCAATGTTGTTGGTGACGGTCGGAGTCAGCGCCCTCGCGCAGACACACGCCGTTACAGGTAAGGTGACAGATGCGTCCACAGGCGAGGCCGTGCCTTTCGCATCAATTCAGGTCAAGGGTACGATGACCGGTGTCTCAACTGACGGCGACGGAGTTTATCACATCAACGTCCCCTCAGGGGAGGCAGTTCTTATCTTCTCGTCAGTCGGCTATGAAAATGCCGAAGTGGCAGTGGGAGGCAGAGCAGTTGTTGACGCGACGCTCAAATCCGAAATGCTTGACGAAGTCGTGATGGTCGCCTACGGTTCGGCAAAGAAATCTTCATTCACCGGTTCGGCAACGGCCATCAAAAGTGAATCCATCGGAAAAAGAAGTGTCACCAGCGTGACAAAAGCCATAGAAGGTATGGTAGCCGGCGTAACTGCCGCGACAAGTTCAGGACAGCCTGGAGACGGAGCGAGCATCATCATCCGCGGATACGGTTCCATCAATGCTTCCTCAACTCCTCTTTATGTCGTGGACGGAATACCTTATGACGGAAGCCTCTCTGCAATCAGCCCGTCGGACATTGAATCCCTCACTGTCCTCAAGGATGCGTCAGCCGCAGCGCTCTACGGCTCACGAGGCGCCAACGGAGTTGTCGTAATCACCACCAAGAAAGGACACGAAGGTCGTGCGAACATAAATTTCAAGGCTGAAGTCGGATTCGAGTCAAGGGCGTACAAACCTTACGACCTCGTCAATCAGGAAGAATTCGTCCAGTTGTCATACGAAGCCATGCGAAACGGATACATCACGAATTCAGGAATGAACTGGGACGCGGCATCCGCTCTGGCACGTCAGAAAATGGGCGGACGGCTCGGCGGCGAGCAGTACAATCCGTTCAAGAACTACACCTGGGAGAATGTCATCAATCCTGAAACCGGACTCGTGCAGGAAGATGCAGTTTCAGCATACAATGAAAGCTGGCTCGATGCGATAACTAACAACAAGGCGCTGAGGCAGGAATACACCTTCGGACTCAACGGAGGAAACGACAAGACAAAATATATGATGAGCCTCGGCTATCTGGACGAAGACGGTATCCTCATCAATACCTACTTCAAGAGAATGTCGTTCAGAACAGGCGTTGACCACAAGGTCACAGACTGGTTCAACGTAGGAGCGAACACCTCATATGTGTGGACTCAATCCAACGCACAGTCTCAGGGATCAGGATCCTATACAAGCAACGTCTGGTACACCGCCCAGTTTATGGCTCCGATTTATCCTGTCTATCTCAAAGATGAAAACGGGAACAATGCCGGAGGGTACGACTACGGTGAGAGCGGAAGACCTACCGCAAAGGATTTCAACTCGCTCGGAGACAGGTATCT
>CAVEHG010000004.1:25193-27201 GCA_963615405.1 bacterium
CAACGCGAGCGTGCGAGCTTTCTTCAACCTCGGAGGAGACTCTGACTCTATGGGAATTTTCAAGGGTTTGATGTTTTCCAGCAACTTCGGAGCAGACCTCGTGTCATCAAACATCTCGAATTATTACGACCCTGAACACGGAGACGGTGCGACCACAGAGGGTTCCATTACGAAGTATGCAACAAGGAATTTCTCATACACCTGGAACCAGATTCTCAAATACGAAAGGGAATTCGGCGACAAGCACCACGTGCTCGCGCAGCTTGGACACGAGTTCTACCGCTACCGCTACAACTACCTGTATGCTGAAAAGACAAAAGTATATCCGGGAATCGAGGAACTCGCGCCTGCGGTGAATCTTGACGGAGCAAATTCCTATCAGGAAGACTATAAGATCGAGTCCTATTTCGGAAGGCTCGCATACGATTATGCTGACAAATATTACGTTGAAGGCACTTGGAGAACCGATGGTTCCTCCCGTTTCCACAAGGACTACCGCTGGGGGCAGTTCTGGTCACTCGGAGCTTCCTGGAGACTTTCTCAGGAAGAATTCCTGAAAGATGTCGACTGGCTTGACAATATGACCCTCAGGCTTTCATACGGTCAGCTTGGAAACGACGATCTCGGCACGTATTACGCATGGCAGTCTTTCTATGATCTGACCTGGGCGAACGCCTCCAACTCAGGCGCTATGGTTTCCAGCCTTGAAAACCCGACGGTGTCCTGGGAGAAAAAAGGCACCTGGAATGCCGGAATCGAGTCAAGCATGTTCCACAACATCTTCAATTTCTCAGTAGAATACTACAATTCGGTCACGTCCGATATGCTTCTGAACTATCCTATGGCTCTTTCCACAGGTTTCTCCGGCTACGATGCGAACGTTGGCTCGATGAAGAATCAGGGATTTGAGGCGACTCTGCGCGCCAACTGGCTCAACAAACCGAAGTTCAGCGCAAGTTCAACCCTTATGTTCTACAAAAACTGGAACAAGGTTCTTGCCCTCACCGAGACAGACACAATCACCGCAGGTAACCGAGTCATCAAGGTAGGATACCCTATCTACACCTACTATATGCCGAAGTCTGCCGGAGTTGACCCGGCGACGGGCGCACAGCTTTATTGGGCATACAAGAAAGACAGCGCCGGTGAGAAAATAGACGGAAGCGACTATATAACAACCAGCACCACCGCCGCCCAGGCATCAAAGTACTATTTCGGAAGCAGGGAGCCTAAACTTCAGGGGTCATTCGGATCCGAGTTCAGGCTGGGTCCGGTCGATCTTTCATTCCTCACCACATTCTCCATCGGAGGAAAGACATACGACAGCCTTTACGCAGGCTCAATGAATGTCACCTATGTGGGAAACACCTGGCACAAGAACACTCTCCGCAGATGGCAGAAACCTGGCGACATCACCGATGTCCCTGCCGTTCAGATTGGAGGCAGCGACCTTTCTACAGACCGTTTTCTCATTGACGCATCTTATTTCGCCATCAAATCCCTTCAGATCGGATACACTCTTCCTGAGAAATGGGCGAAGGCGATAAAGATGAAATCCCTCAGGGTTTATGCCAATGCGGACAACCTTGCGATATTCACCCATCTCAACGGTCTTAATGTCCAGTATAACTTCACCGGCGGAACAAACTACACCTACACTCCGATGAGGGTTATCGCTCTCGGTGTTGATGTTAACTTTTAATTGACGGGAGATACGAAAAATGAGAAAAACAATTTACGCGATAATGACAATTTTGCTTGTGGGAACAGCCTGCAGCAAATCTCTTGATACGGTACCTACCACCGCGGTGTCCGGAGACACTATGCTCGAAACCACGGAAGGCGGACTTCAGGCACTGAACGGAATCTACAGGTTCTTCTGGCAGTGGTCTGCCAGCACCGGAGAAACAACCCACGAGTCATTCGGGCCGCAGGGATATGCCCTGATGGGCGATTTGATGGGCGATGACATGCTTATGTCATCCCAGGGCAATGGTTGGTTCTGGTT